>JBKPRF010000122.1:0-3629 GCA_046734475.1 Chloroflexota bacterium | reverse complement strand
CGGCATGCGCGGCGGCGCGGAGGAGCGCGATCTCGTCGGCGTCCTTGCGCATCCGGATCCCCCGGATGACCTCGGTCGCCAGCCCGAACGGTCGGGGGATCGCCCGCTGGAGGCCGAGCACGTGCATCGCCCAGAGCGTGTCGCTGACGAGGGCCCGGGCCTCGGCCGGGGCGTCGCCGACCAGCGCCGCCAGGCGTGATGCGACGAGCTCGTGCGCGTCCTCGGTCTCGTCCCAGGCCAGGACCTCGACGAGCCCCGCCTCGCCCGACGGCGAGATCGCTGCGGCCATCGCCTCGAGCCGCGGCGCGACGAGGACCGCGGGGCCGGTCCGGCCGACGACGAGCATCGTGAGCCGTTCGAGCGGCATCGCGACGTAGCCCGTCAGGTAGCGCAGGTCCGCGCCGACGCCAATGAGCAGCGCCGCGGCATCGTGATCGGCGAGTCCGGCGCGGGCGCGGTCGACGCGCTCGCCATAGCGGGCCGCGGGGATCTGGGGCCGAGTGGCGATCGTCACGCCGGCTCCGAGGCTGCCGCCGCGTCCATCCGCCGGATCCAGCTGGTCAGCACCGCGGCCCCGTCCTCGAACAGCTTGCGGTACGCATAGACCCGCTCCGCGCCGGCCGCCAGCGCCCGCTTCCGGAGCTCGACGTCGTCGTGCTGCCCGACGGCGATGACACGGGCGCCACGTGCCGCCACGAGCTGGACCGCGTCGACGCCGTCGTAGGCCCGGGCGGTCAGGTCGACGATCGCGAGCTCGACGCCGGCATCGATCAGGCGCTCGAGGTCGGCCGCCCGCCGGACGCGCTTCGGCAGCCCGCCGGACGCCGTGACGGAGTCCGACAGCCGCGTCGCCCAGATGAGGTCGTCGGCCAGGATGCCGACCGCCGCCGGTTCGGGCCCCGCCCCGGACGCGCTCACCCGAGGCGCTGGGCGATGTGCCGGAAGACGTCCCGGGCAGACACGACGCTCACGGGATTGCCGCGATCGACGATCGGCACGTGCCGGAAGCCGCCGACCGCCATCTTGTTGATCGCAACCGCGATCGGGTCGTCGCGCCGCAGCACGACGGGATCGCCGGTCATCAGCTCGCCGACCGGGGTGCGCAGGTCGGCTTTGCCGCCCGCGACCTTCAGGACGGCGTCGCGATCGGTGAAGATCCCGATGAGCCGGCCGTCGTCGGTGACGAGGACGTTGTCGAGGCTCTCGCTCTGCATCCGCCGGATGACGTCGCCGACGGGCACGTCACGCTCGACGGTCTTCGGCCGCGGGGCACCGAGCTCGTCCAGGTGGCGACCCAGGAGATCGCCATGGAAGGTCGTCGTCTGCTGCGGGGTGTCGGCGTTCCAGAGGTCGGCGCCGCAGTTCTCGCAGACGTCCTCGCCGATGAAGTTCTGCCAATGGCAGACCGGACAGATCATCGGGGCGGGACCGTCCAGGTCTCGCCGGCGTTCAGCAGCTTCTTCAGGTCGCCCTTGCCCCGCGCGGCCGTCGCCTCGTCGAGCTGGTCGACCAGCATCTGGTCGTGGGTCGGCTTGGCGATGCTCCGGATGACGCCGACCGGGACCGGGAACTCGGGCCAGTAGATGTGGGCGAGCATGAAGGCGATGAGCGGGTCGGTCTCGTCGTGGACGAGGACGTCCGCCTCGGTAATGCCGTCCTGGCCGATCGTGACGATCTCGGGCTGGTGGCCGTTGAGCCGGATGCCCTTGTCGCGATCCTTGCCGAAGATCATCGGCTTGCCGTGCTCGAGGACCAGCGTCCGGTCCTCGCGGACCTCGCGGTCGGTGAACTCGCGATGTGCTCCGTCGTTGAAGATGTTGCAGTTCTGGAGGACCTCGACGAACGCCGCGCCGCGGTGGCGGCCGGCCCGCTCGAGCGTCTGTTGCATGTGCTCCGTGTGGGTGTCCACCGAGCGGGCGATGAAGCTGGCTTCGGCGGCGAGGGCGATCGCCAGGGGGCTGATCGGGAAGTCGACGGTCCCGTACGGCGTCGACTTCGTGACCTTGCCGAGCTCCGACGTCGGGCTCGCCTGGCCCTTCGTGAGGCCGTAGATCCGGTTGTTGAACATGACGATCCGGACGTCGACGTTCCGCCGCAGCGTGTGGATCAGGTGGTTGCCGCCGATCGAGAGGGCGTCGCCGTCGCCGGTGATGACCCAGACCATGAGGTCGGGCCGGGTCGCCTTGAGCCCGGTCGCGATCGCGGGCGCCCGGCCGTGGATCGTGTGGAAGCCGTACGTGTTCATGTAGTACGGCAGGCGGCCCGAGCAGCCGATCCCGGAGATGAAGACGATGTTCTCCTTCGGGTACCCGAAGTCGGGCATCACCTTCTGGGTCTGGGCGAGGATCGAGTAGTCGCCGCAGCCCGGGCACCAGCGGACCTCCTGGTCCGACACGAAGTCCTTCCGCGTCAGGACCGGCAGCTCGGCCGCCGCGGGCAGCTCGTTCGGGGCACCGCCGTTCGCGGCCAGACGAGACGCGCCGTTGCCCTTCGCCACCGGACCGCCACTCGCTTCTGCCATCAGCCGCCGCCTTCCGTCGCGCCCGCGACACCGACGGCGACCCGCTCGGGCTCGGCGGCCGCCGCGCCCTTCGCCGCCTTGCCGCCGAGGAGCCTTCGCGCCTCCGCCTCGAGCTCCGCGATCCGGAATGGCTTGCCCCGGACCTTGTTGTAGCCAACCGCATCGACGAGATAGCGGGCCCGGATGAGCATCGAGAGCTGGCCGAGGTTGAGCTCCGGGATGAGCACCCGCTTGTAGGCCTTCACGACGTCGCCGGTGTTGGCCGGGAACGGGTTGAGGTAGCGCATGTGAGCGTGGGCGACGGAGAGGCCCTCGCCCTGGAGCCGCTCGACCGCGCTCCGGATCGCGCCGTATGAGGACCCCCAGCCGAGGATCAGGAGGTCGCCCTCGGCCGGCCCGAACACCTCGAGCGGTGGGATGTCGTCCGCGATCCCCGCGATCTTCGCCTGGCGGAGCCGTTGCATCCGGTCGTGGTTATCGGGGTCATAGCTGACGTTGCCCAGGATGTCGGCCTTCTCGAGGCCGCCGATCCGGTGCTCGAGGCCGGGCGTGCCTGGCACGGCCCACGGCCGCGCGAGCGTCTCCTCGTCGCGGAGGTACGGGTAGAAGCCGTCGCGCTCGGTGCGGTTCTCGACCGCAATGCTCGGCAGGTCGTCGACGGTCGGGATCGGCCACGGCTCGGCGCCGGTGCCGAGGAAGGCGTCGGAGAGGTACACGACCGGCGTCATGTACTTGAGCGCGAGCCGCCACGCCTCGATCGCGTACCGGAAGCACTCTGTCGGCGTCGCCGGGGCGACGACCGCAACCGGCGAATCGCTGTTCCGGCCGTACAGGACCTGCAGGAGATCGGCCTGCTCGGTCTTCGTCGGCATGCCGGTCGAGGGGCCCGCGCGCTGGACGTCGATGACGACGAGCGGCAGCTCGACCATGATCGCGAGCCCGAGGGCCTCGCTCTTCAGCGCCAGTCCGGGACCGCTGGTGCCGGTCATGCCCATCGCCCCGCCGTAGGCCGCGCCGATCGCGGCCCCGATCGCCGCGATCTCGTCCTCGGCCTGGAACGTCCGCACGCCGAAGTTCTTGTAGCCCGCCAGCTGGTGGAGGATGTCCG
>JBKPRF010000121.1:0-2418 GCA_046734475.1 Chloroflexota bacterium | reverse complement strand
GATGTATCCCGGGCCGCGCTCGCCTCGCCTCCCGCCGCCAGCAGTGGCATTTGACAGGGAAGGGGCGCCGGCGTTGCGCCCGAAAGTGACGAGCCCCCGGCCGGTGGCCGGGGGCTCGAACGCGCATCTTGGAGTCGCCGCGCGTTGGCGCGGCGGCATTTCGGGTCCTAGATGAAGCCGTTCGCCTTGAGCCACGCCGAGGCGACATCCTTGAGCGACTTCTTATCGACCGCGACCTGCTTGTACAGGTCGGCCATCGTCGCGGTGTCGATCTTGGCCGACACCGGGTCGAGGATCTTCTGGACGGCGGCCTTGTCGGTCTTCGCCAGCCACTCGTTCCGGATGATCGGGGCGATGTTGTCGGCCGGCTGGGTGTTCTTGTCGTCCTGGAGGAGAACCCACCCGTTGGTGATGATCTCGGGCCCTGTCGAGCAGAGCTCGGCGACGTCGACGGTCTTGTTCTGGAGGGCCGAGTCCATGTCGGCCGAGCAGGCGTCGAGCAGGGTGACCTGGAGCTTCGAGAAGTCGATCCCGTACGCATCCTTCAGCGCGCCCGCGCAGACGGTGTTCGTCGGGCAGTCGGTCGCGAGGCCCCACTTGAGCTGGGTCGCGACAGCCGTGAGGTCGCTCCATTTCGTCAGGTGGAACTGGTCGGCGGTCTCCTTGCGGACGACGAGGGCGTTCGTGTCCTGGCCCGGCGTGTAGGCGAATACGGTGATCGCCTTGTCGTTCAGGACCCGCTGGAGCTCCTGCTCGTTCTTGGCCGAGTCGTTCGTCTTGGTGCCACCGAGCTTGGCGGCGCCGCTGCCGATGTACTCGGGCTTCATGTCGATCTGGCCGCTGAACAGCGCGGCATTCGTCGCGTCCCGGGTTCCGAGGCCGATACCGGCTCGGTCGACCGTGTAGCCGTTCTTCTCGAGGACCTGGGCATAGACCTCGGCGATGACGCGGGCTTCGTCGAATCCGTCGGATCCGACCTTGATCGTGGGCTTGCTACCCCCTCCCGTCGTGCAGGCGCCGAACAGCACCAGCAGCGACGCCCCAAGGGTGAGCATGCGGACCTTCCGCATTGGGTCCTCCTACGCTGTCTCGCCGCGGGGGGCTCCCGGGCGATGGACGGCCGACGCTAGCACATAACCGGTTCTGACGCCGGGAGAGGTTAGGGCTCGCTGGACGCCGGCCAGCGCGAGCTCGGCGAGCGCGAAGAGCCCACCGACGAGGATCACGCCCGACCACATCATCGGGTAGTCGAGCTGGGCATAGCCCTCGACGAGGTACCGCCCGATCCCCGGTCCGCCGAACACCGCGGCGAGGGTCGCCGTGGCAATGACCTGCGAGGTCGCCGAGCGGATGCCGCCGAACACCGCCGGGACGGCCAGCGGCAGCTCGACCTGGCGCAGGAGCTGGGACTCGCGCATGCCGTTCGCTCGCCCCGCTTCGACGATCTCCCGGTCGACGCCGCTGACCCCGACGTAGGCGTTGACGAGGAGCGGCGGGATGGCCAGCACCGCGAGCGCGATCACGGCGGGATACACCTTGAACCCGAGCTGTGGGTCCATCGCCGCCGTCAACGGCAGCACGATCGCCATGACCGCGAACGTCGGGAGGGCCCGGCCGAGGTTGGCGAGGTTGACCGCGAGGCCCGCACGCCGGCCGGTGTGGCCGACCCAGATGCCGGACGTCAACCCGACGGCGGCGGCGATGAGCAGCGCCGCGAGCGACAGCTCGAGGTGCTCGGCGATGCGCGTGGGGATGCCGGCCGGACCCTGCCAGTGAGCGGGATCGCCGAGCCAGGCGGCGATCCGCTGGACGAGGTCCATCAGGCGACGACCGTCGCCGGGCCGACCGCGACGACACGCCGGGACCATGGCGTGAGCCGGCGCTGGATGGCGCTGAGGAGGAAGTCGGCCGCGACCGCCAGCAGGATCGAGGCCACGCCGCCCAGGAGCATCTCGGTGATGAAGAAGTTGTGGCGACGGCCCTCGAAGATGAAGAACCCGAGCCCCCCGAATCGGTCGCCGAGGATGCTCGTGATCGTGACGAGACCGATCGTCGACACAGTCGCCAGGCGGATCCCGGCGGCGATGAGCGGGATCGCGAGCGGCACCTCGACCTGCCAGAACCGCGAGCGAGCGCTGTAGCCGGTGCCGTCGGCGGCCTCGAGGACGTCGCGCGGCACGCCGTCGAGGCCGGCGGCGATATTGCGGATGAAGATCAACAGCGAATACAGGACGAGGGGGATCACGGCGGTCAGGTCGGTGAGCCCCGTCAGCGGGATGAAGAGCGGGAACAGCGCGAGGCTCGGGATCGTATAGAGCAGACCCGTGACGCCGACGACCGGGCCGTAGGCCGCGCGCCGCCGGACGGCCCACACGGCGAGGACGAATGAGATGACGAACCCGACGGCGACCGCGACGC
>JBKPRF010000120.1:0-2549 GCA_046734475.1 Chloroflexota bacterium | reverse complement strand
CTCCGATCCCGTCAGCTCTCATCCAGCACCCCACCGGCGCAACGGACCTCATCCTCCGCTTCGAGGAGGCCGGCGGCTTCGTCGCGCCATCGTTCTTCGTCAGCCAGGGCCCGGCCTTCTCGCTGTACGGCGACGGCACCGCGATCTTCCGCGACCCGACGGCCGACCCACCGCAGGCCGTCGGCACCGTCGTGCCGGGCATTCCGTACCAGGTCATCCGACTCCACGAGGAGCAGATCCAGGCCCTGCTCGAGTTCGCGATCGGCCCGGGCGGGATCGGTGTCGCCAGGGCGGCCTACGAGCTGCCGATCGCCGACGCGCCGACGGCGACGTTCACGATCGTCGCGGATGGCACGCGCAAGACGGTAAGCGTCAATGGCCTCGGGCTCGGCGCCGACCAACCCGGCCCGGACAGGAACGTCCTCGCAGCGCTGCTGGCGCTGAAGGCGCGGCTCACGACGTTCGGGAGGGACGTCGCGGGGGAGGCGGCCTGGGTCCCGGATCGGTATCGCGGCATCCTCATCGGCGACGGGGTTCCGCCGGCGATCGCGTGGCCCTGGCCGGCGATCACGGCCGCCGAGTTCGTCGAGCACCGCGGCCCGAACGACCCCGCCTTCCGGATCAGAACGCTCACGCCGGTCGATGCCGCGGCGATCGGCGTGGCGGGCTTCGAGGGCGGCCTCCAGGGCGTCGTCCTGAAGAGTCCCGACGGGACGACGCTTGACGAGTTCGGGCTGCGGCCGCTCTGGCCGGACGAGGCGTACTGAGCGCAGGAACCTAGGCGGCGCCCTCGGGTTCGGCCTGGGCCTGCTCGACGAGGGCCGACTGGACCTTCGCCTTGTCGGCCATCTGCTCGATGAGGGTCTCACCCTCCTCGGCGAGGGCCGCGGTCTCGGGAGCGCTCGCGGGCAGTTCCGTCTTGCGGGTCTCGATCTCCCGGATCCGCGCGGCGTCGGCGGCCAGGTCATCGGCGGTCGCCTTGAGGTCCTCCTCGATCTTGGCTAGCCGATCCGATTCGGTACCCATCGACCCTCCCGGTACACATACCAAGTGACGAGCCACTCCTCGCTCAGGAGCCGTCGGCGCACGACCGCCATCGGGTACCGCGGCCGGAGGGCCGACTGCAGTGCCTCGGGCGTCTGTGATCCGTCCTCCACCAGGCGATTCGCAAGCTCAACGAAGCCACGATCCGCCCGTGGATTGACCACGAGGAGCGGCCGCATCGCTGCATCGTGCCCCGGGGTGATTGCAGCGCGATTACAGGACGCCCGATCGAGCCGACGGCCGGCCCGGCAGCCTGTAGCCCGAAGTGCCGCCCCTAGACCTCGGCGTAGCGCTGGCCGGCATAGCTCTGGAACCGCGTCTGGCTCTTGCGGAACCACAGCTGGATCTCGCCGGTGGGCCCGTTGCGGTGCTTGGCGAGCTTGACGTTGAGGACCTCGCCGTCGCTCGTGTCCTCCTCGCCGGCCTTGGCCTCCTTCTCGCGCCACAGGAACACGACGAGGTCGGCGTCCTGCTCGATCGCGCCCGATTCTCGGAGGTCAGACAGCCGCGGCTCCTTCGATTCGCGCATCTCCGGCTGGCGCGACAGCTGGGACAGGGCGATGACCGGCACGGACAGCTCCCGCGCGAGCGCCTTCAGGCCGCGGCTGATCTCGCTGACCTCCTGGACGCGGTTGGCGTCGCGGTTCGTCTGGGTTGCCTGCATGAGCTGGAGGTAGTCGACGATGACGAGGTCCAGGCCGGACTCGGCCTGGAGGCGGCGGGCCTTCGTCCGGAGCTCCATCGAGGTGATGTTCGGCGTGTCGTCGATGTACAGCGCGGCCTCGCTGAGGTCGTTCATCGCCGGCGCGATCCGGGTGAAGTCGAGCTCCTCGAGGAAGCCGGTCCGGAGACGCTTGGAATCGATGTTGGCCACGCTGGAGAGGAGCCGCAGCACGAGCTGCTCCTTGCTCATCTCGAGGCTGAACACGCCGACGCTCTTGTGCTCGCGAACGGCGGCGAACTCGGCGATGTTCAGGGCGAAGCTCGTCTTGCCGACGCTCGGCCGGGCGGCGACGACGATGAGGTCGCTCTTCTGGAACCCGGTCGTCAGCGCGTCGAGGTCCGGGAAGCCCGACGCGATGCCGTTGATCTCGCCGCGGTGGGCGTGGAGGTAATCGAGCCGGTCGTAGGCCGCGTGCAGCAGCTCCTTGAGGGCGCTGAACCCGGTGGTGATCCGGCGGCTGGAGACCTGGAACAGCTCGGACTCGGCGCGGTCGATCGCCTCCTGGATCTCGGCCGGGTCCTCGTAGCCGATGCCGGCGATCTTGCCGGCGGCGCCGATGAGGTTCCGGAGGACCGCCTTGCGCTCGACGATCCGAGCGTACTGGACGGCGTGGACGGCGGTCGGGGTCTGGTTCGAGAGCTGCGAGAGGTACGCCCGCCCGCCGATCGATTCGAGCTCGTCGTTGCGCTCGAGCGTCTCGGCGACGGTGACGAGGTCCACCGGCTCCCGCCGCTCGAACAGCTCGAGCATCGCCTTGTAGACGTTGGCGTGCGCCTGGCGG
>JBKPRF010000119.1:0-8880 GCA_046734475.1 Chloroflexota bacterium | reverse complement strand
GCGCCCGGTCGACGCGGGCACGTCGGATCTCGGCGATCCCCGCCACCGGCTCGAGCGCGCGGATCAGCACCGCCGCCGGCCGGCCCTCGGGCTCGGTGACGACGTTGAGGCAGTCGTGCATCCCGTAGACAAGGTACACGTAGGCGATTCCGGGAGGCCCGAACATGACCGCGTTGCGAGCGGTTCGCCCGAAGCGGGCATGCGATGCCCGATCGTCGGTCCCGATGTAGGCCTCGACCTCGACGATCCGGCCGGCCCGGTCGTCACGCGCCAGCCGCGCGCCGAGCAGCGCCCGGGCGGCGTCGAGGGTCGGTGCGGCGAGGAGCCGCCGCTCGATCAGCGGATCGAGAGGACGATCGCCGTGAAGTGGTCGACGACCTCCTTCGGGAAGAGCCAGCCGAACACGACGAAGAGGCCCGGGATGACGTTCTCGCGCATGACCGACGCGAAGACAGAGTCGTCGATGAAGTCGCTCAGGTTGCGGAGCAGGCCGAACTCGCCCGGAACCGGGCCGGTCTGGGCGCCGATCCCCCGGAAATACGGGTCGATGATGATCAGGACGGCCATGAGGATCAGCAAGCCCTCGAGGACGCCGAGGCACCCGCCGAGGATCTCGTCGAGCACGGGATAGCGCCACAGGAGCGGCGCCGGCTTGTACGAGATCTGGATGAGGAAGCTCAGCGCGAACGCCGACGCGGCGAACACGGCGAAGAACCCGAACATGAAGCCGTAGTCGACCGCGATGTCCGACCACTCGCCGGCGAGGTACCCGCCGAACGGCGTCCGGAGCGTCGCGCCGAGGCCCAGGGAGAACAGGATCGCGCCGATCCCGAGCAGCCGCCGAGTGATGCCCTGGACGTAGCCGACGATGAACATGCCGAGCAGGCCGAGGATCATCGCGAGATCGAACGGGGTCATCGCGCCCACCCGGAACCCTCCCTCTGGCCGAACGTGGCGGCAGCGTAGCAGCGGGATTCCGGCAGCCGCAAGGCGCCGGAAGTCACGTCAGCCGCGGAGCCGCGCGCCGATCTCTGCCTCCAGAGCCGCCACGATCCCGGCGACCACGGCCTCCACGTCCTCGTCGTCGAGCGTCCCGTCCCCGGCGGCGAAGCGCAGCCGATAGGCCAGGCTCCGCTCGTCGGGAGCGAGCGGCTTGCCGCGATAGACGTCGAACAGCGTCGCCGCGACGAGGCGGTCCCCGCCGGCGGCCTCGATGACCGCCGCCACCTGGGCTGCGGCGGTCCCCTCGCCGGCCACGATCGCGAGGTCTCGCTCGACCGCCGGCACCCTGGCCGGCGCGGCGACGCGGGGCACCCGGGGGCTGCCGCCGCTCAGGCCCGCGATCGACAGCTCGGCGACGACGAGGCGCTCGACCCGGAGGTCCCACGCAGCGATCAGCCGGGGATGGAGCTCGCCGAGCACACCGGCGATCGCGATCGAGCCGTCGTCGAACGCGGCGCCGACCCGGGCCGACCGACCCGGATGGAGGATCGGCTCGTCCGTCAACGGTTCGTACCTAGGCCGGCTCGCGCCGAGCACCTCGGCCAGCAACTCGACGAGGCCTTTCGCGTCGTCGACATCCGCGGCCCTGGCCGGTCGGTTCCAGCTCCCTGACTCGAAGGCGCCCGCCAGGCTCATCCCGAGGCGCCACCACTCGGTTCCCTCGCCGTCAACGCGGCCGTAGCCCTTCCCGATCTCGAACGCCGCGACATCGGTGACACCATGCCGGACGTTCGTCGAGATCACATCGGCGAGGCTGCCGACCAGCGACTGGCGAAGCAGCGAGTGATCGAGCGAGAGCGGGTTGACGACCCCGACCGGCGTTCCTTCGCGGGCCGCCTCGCCGGCCGCCTGCTCGTCGGCGACGGTCCACGTGAACGCGTCGAGGTGGCGGCGCGAGACGAGCGCGTAGGTCACGACCTCGGTGAGCCCGGCGCCGACGAGCGCCCGCCGAAGCCCATCTCGCAGGCCGAGGGGCGAGGCTGTCCACGATGGCGGCACGGTGTCCGGCAGCGTGGCTCCCGTCATCTCGTAGCCACGGACGCGGGCGACCTCTTCCGCGATGTCGGCTTCGATGTC
Organism: Chloroflexota bacterium; assembly: GCA_046734475.1. Classification (GTDB taxonomy): domain Bacteria; phylum Chloroflexota; class Limnocylindria; order Limnocylindrales; family CSP1-4; genus UBA5189. The sequence goes on along the minus strand of JBKPRF010000119.1, from coordinate 6,801 downwards.
GAGGTCCCGCCGCCAGGTCGGGATCGTCGCGAGGATCGCCTCCGCTGCCGGGGCAGGCGCGCGGGTCGGCGCCGCGCCGAGCGCCACGGGCACCTCGACCGCTTCCGAGGGTGCCTCGGTCTCGATCCCGACGCGCGCCAGCGTCTCGCGTTGCTCATCGGCCGACAGCGACGTGCCGAGCAGCCGGTTCACGCGCGCGGGCCGGAACGCGAACCGCCGCGGCTCGGGCTCGTCAGGATGCGTGTCGACGCGGCCGCGGGCCACCTCGCCGCCGGCCCACTCCCGGATGAGCCGCGCCGTGCGGTCGGCACCGATCCGGGCCAGCCGGAACTCCTGGCCCTTCTCGAAGCGCAGGCTGGCCTCGGACCGCAGCGCGTAGCGGAAGGCCGTCCGGCGGATCGAGACCGGGTCGAAGATCGCCGACTCGATGACGACCTCGGTCGTGGCGTCGGAGACCTCGGAGCCCGCGCCGCCCATGACGCCGGCGATCCCGATCGGCCCGCGCTCGTCGGCGATCACGAGCGCCTCGGGCGTCAGCTCACGATCGACGTGGTCGAGAGTCTCGAGCCGCTCGCCGGGGCGGGCGGAGCGGACGACGATCCGGCCGCCGCTCACGGCGGCGGCATCGAAGGTGTGGATCGGCTTGCCGAGCTCGACCATCACGTAGTTCGAGGCGTCGACGACATTGCTGACCGGCCGCATGCCGGCCGCGAGGAGGCGCATCTGGATCGCGTCGGGCGACGGCCGGACGGTCGCGCCGGAGACCCAGCGGCCGACGAACCGCGGGCAGAGCCGCTCGTCCTGGACCTCGACCCGGAGGCGCTCCTCGATCGGGCCGCCGGTCTCCTCGACATCTATCGCCGGCCAGCGCACGTCCGCCCCCGTGACCGCCGAGACCTCGCGGGCGATGCCGATGATCGAGAGCGCATCCCCGCGATTGGGCTTCACGTCGACGTCGAGCACGACGTCGCCATACAGCTCGGCGAGCGACGCCCCGATCGGGGTATCGCCGGCGAGGATGAGGATGCCGTCCGCGTCACCGGTCAGTCCGAGCTCGTCTCCCGAGCAGAGCATCCCGTTCGAGACGACGCCCATCTTCTCGGTCCGCTCGATCCGCCGGTCGCCGGGCAGCACCGCGCCGGGCAGGGCCACCGGCACGCGCTGGCCGACGGCGATGTTCGTCGCGCCGCACACGATCTCGAGCGTCTCGCCGCCGGTCGTCACGCGGGTGAGCGAGAGCCGATCGGCGCGCGGGTGCTTGTCGACGGCGAGCAGCTCGCCGACCACCACGTTGCGCCACTCGCTGCCGCGCCGCTCGATGCCCTTGACCTCCATGCCGAGCAGCGTCAGTCGCGCCGCGAGAGACTCCGGCTCGAGGTCGACCTCGACGTAGTCGCGCAGCCAGGACAGCGGGACTCTCACGTCGCCACCGTCATCGGAATTGCTCGAGGAAGCGCATGTCGTCCTCGAGGTACAGGCGCAGGTCGGGAACGCCGTGGCGGAGGTTCGCGATGCGTTCGACGCCCATCCCGAAGGCGAAGCCCTGGTAGCGCTCCGGGTCGAGCCCTGAATCGCGGAGCACGGCGGGATGGACCATGCCGGCGCCGAGGATCGTCATCCAGCCCGTCCGGCTGCACGCCGGACAGCCCACGCCGCCGCAGACGAGGCACTCGACGTCGAACGCGACCGACGGCTCCGTGAACGGGTAATAGCCGGGTCGGAACCTGGTCCGCTTGCCCTGCCCGAACATCGCGTGGGCGAACTCGTCGAGCAGGCCCCGCAGGTCCGCCAGCGTCGTTCCCTCGTCGACCATGAGGCCCTCGACCTGGAAGAACTCCGAGCCATGCGAGGCGTCGGTCGCCTCGTACCGGAAGCAGCGGCCGGGCAGGAGGACCCGGATCGGGGGCGCCTGGGTCGTCATCGTCCGGACCTGGCCCGGCGACGTGTGGGTCCGGAGCAGGCGATCCGGGATGTCGACGTAGAGGGTGTCCCACAGGTCCCGGGCCGGGTGATCGGGCGGGATGTTCAGGAGCTGGAAGTTCCTGACGTCGTCCTCGATCTCGGGGCTCTCGGCGACGACGAAGCCGAACCGGGCGAACACGTCGGCGATCGCGTTGATCGTCTCGGGGATCGGGTGGAGCGCGCCGCGCCGGATCGATCGCCCGGGCGTCGTCATGTCGAGGCGTTCGGCGGTGAGACGGATCTCGAGCTCGCGATCGCCCAGCGCGGCGCGGCGCGTCGCGAAGGTTGTCTCGATCGAGGTCCGGACGGCGTTCGCGATCGCCCCGACCTTCGGCCGCTCGTCGACCGGCAGTCCCCCGATCCCGCGGAGGATCCCCGTCAGGCGGCCCTTCTTGCCGAGGACGTCGAGCTCCAGCGCATCGACGCCGGCCACGTCAGACGCAGCCTCGACGGCGGCGCGCGTCTCCGCCGCCAGCGCGTCCAGGTCGCGGGTGAGCTGGGCGAGGTCCATGGGTCGTGGCGATGGTACGGCGCGCACCAGGCCCGAAATGACGGAGCCCCCGGCGTCCCGAGGACGTCGAGGGCTCGGAGGTCGCTCCGGGTCGCTGCGTCAGCTCCCCTTCGCCACCTCCACGATCTTCGTAAACGTGCCGGCATCACGGACGGCGAGATCGGCCAGGATCTTGCGGTCGATCTGGATGTCGGCGGCCTTCAGGCCGTTGATGAACCTGCCGTACGTCAGGCCCTGCGACCGGACGGCGGCGTTGATCCGGACGATCCACAGGCCGCGCAGCTGGCGCTTTCGCTGCTTGCGGTCGCGGGTCGCGTAGGCCATCGCATGGAGCAGGGCCTCGCGAGCCGGCTTGATCAGCCGCGACTTCGTGCCCCTGCGGCCCTCCGCGGCGTCGAGGAGGCGCTTGTGCCGCTTGTGGGCGGTGACGCCCCGCTTGACGCGTGCCATGAGCTCGCTGACTCCCTTAGAGGTACGGCAGCAGGCGCTTGACCTGCTTCGCGTGGAGGCTGCCGACCAGCGACTTGCCGGCGTAGCGCCGAGTGCGTCGCGACGACTTGATCTCGAGGTGGTGGCCGCTCCAGGACTTGACCCGGATGACCTTGCCCGAGCCGGTCGCGCCGATGCGCTTCTTCGCGGCCTGGTGACTCTTCATCTTCGGCATGGCTCGGGCTCTACCCTCCGGTGGCCGCTGTCTCGGTCGCGGCCGGTGTCGGTGCCGGCGGCGCCGGTCGGGGCGCCTCCGGAGCCGGCTGCGGCGGTTGAGCCGCGGCCGGGGCCTGGTCGGTCTTCGGTTTGTGCGTCGAGGCGAGGGTGATGAACATCGACTTGCCCTCGAGGATCGGGGCTCGTTCGACGACCGCGTGATCCTTGACCGCCTCGGTGAACTTCGTGAGCAGGTTCCGTCCCAGCTCCGGATGGCTCAGCTCCCGACCGCGGAAGCGGACGGTCACCTTGATCCGATCGCCGTCCTCGAGGAACTCGATCGCCCGGTGCAGCTTCGTCGTGAAGTCACCGACGCCGATCTTCGGCGAGAGCCGGACCTCCTTGAAGGTCACCGAGCGCTGCCGCCGCTTGTTCTCCTTCTCCTTCTTCGTCAGCTCGTACTTGTACTGACCGAAGTCGAGGAAACGAGTCACCGGCGGGGCCGCCATCGGGGCCACTTCGACGAGGTCGAGGCCTCGCTCCTGCGCCATCTCGAGGGCTCGCGGCGTGGGCATGACGCCCAGCTGGTTCCCCTCTTCGTCGATCACCCGGACCTGTGGGATCCGGATCATCTGGTTGACGCGCAGGTCTCGACTGATGGTGCTGCCCTCTCGAACGGTGGTGCTGGTGCGCCCGTCGCGACCACGGCAAAAGCCGCAGCCGTCCCGGCCGCCGCGGGACTATAGCACAGGGGTCCCGGCCCGACCCCTCAGGCGCCCCGGGCGGCCACCTCGCTCGCCAGACGATCCGCGATGGCCTCCCAGGTCAGGGTTTCCTGTGCCGCATCCCGGGCTGCGCCGCGCGCCCGGATCGTCGCGCTGCGGGCCTCGATCTCGCGGTCGCCGAGGATCAGCATGTACGGGACCTTCTGCTCCTGGGCGAGCCGGATCTTGTTCTGCATTCGGTTGTCCGAGGTGTCGACCTCGACCCGAAGGGCCTTCGCCGCGAGGACGGCGGCGAGCTCGCGGCCCGCGTCGACGTGCCGATCCGCGATCGGGATGACGACGGCCTGAACCGGCGCGACCCACAGCGGCAGCGCACCGGCGAAGTGCTCGACGAGGATGCCGATGAACCGTTCGAGGCTGCCGTAGATCGCGCGGTGGATCGCCACCGGCCGGACGTGCTTGCCCTCCTCGTCGACGTACGTCAGGTCGAACCGCTCGGGGAGCATCGTGAGGTCGGCCTGGATCGTCGCCATCTGCCACTCGCGACCGAGGGCGTCGTCGATGTAGATGTCGATCTTCGGGGCGTAGAAGGTGCCGTCCTTGGGCTTGACCCGGTAGGCCGCCCCGGAGCGATCGAGGGCCTCCTTGATCTGGGCCTCGGCCATCTCCCATAGCTTCGGGTCGCCGATCGCCTTGTCGGGCTTCGTGGCGAAGACGTAGCGGGGCTCGAGGCCGAACCAGCCATAGACCTCACGGGCGAGGTCGAGCTGCTCGGCGATCTCGGCCTGGACCTGGTCCGGGCGGACGTAGATGTGGGCATCGTCCTGGATGAACTGGCGGACTCGCGTCAGGCCCGACAGCGTGCCCGACCGCTCGTTGCGATGAAGCCGGCCGTACTCGGCGTAGCGGATCGGGAACTCGCGGTACGACCGGACCCGGGACTTGTAGATGAACGTGCTCTCGGGACAGTTCATCGGCTTCAGGCTGAACGTCTGGCCCTCGACCTCGACCCGGAACATGTTGTCGTCGTAGTGGCCCCAGTGGCCGGACTGCTCCCAGAGCTTCTTGTGAACGAGGATCGGGGTGCTCACCTCGTCGTAGCCACGCCGCGCCTGGGCCTCGCGCATCGCCGCCTCGAGCGTGCGCCACAGGCGCTGGCCCTTGGGGTGCCAGAACGCCGAGCCCGGCGCCACGTCGTGGAAGCTGTAGAGGTCGAGCTGGACCCCGAGCCGGCGGTGGTCGCGCTTCTTGGCTTCTGCCCGGCGCCAGAGGAACTGGTCGAGCTCCTCCTGGTTGGCCCAGACCGTGCCATAGATCCGCTGGAGCATCGGCCGCTTCTCGTCACCCCGCCAGTACGCACCGGCGACGCTGAGGAGCTTGAACGGCCCGATCCTGGCCGTGCTCGGCACGTGCGGGCCTTTGCAGAGATCGCTGAACGGACCGTGCTCGTAGAAGCTGACCTCGGGCGACGGGTCGCCGGCGGCCTTCGCCCGGGCGGCGAGGTCGTCGAGGATCTCGACCTTGAAGGCCTGGCCCTGCCCCTCCTCCACTGTGCGAGCGTCGTCGAATGCGAGCTCCTTCCTGACGAAGGCGTGGTCGGCGGAGACGCTGTCGCGCATCCGCTCCTCGATCGCGGCGAGGTCATCGGGCGTGAGCGGCCGCGGCAGCTCGAAGTCGTAGTAGAAGCCGTCGGCGATCGCCGGGCCGATGCCGAGCTTCGCGCCGGGGAACAGGTCGAGGACGGCCTCGGCCATGACGTGGGCCGTCGAGTGGCGCATGGCGTCCAGCTCGTCGTGAGCGCCGGCGTCCAGCAGCTCGTCGACCGAGCCCCGCTCGGGTGCCTCGAGGACCTCATCCTCGGGCTTGTCCTGCTCGATGACCATGTCGGTTGCCTCCCGGGAATCGAAACGACCCCTCGTCCTCGACAGGACGAGAGGTCGACTGGGTCGATCTCCCGCGGTTCCACCCGCCTTCACGATCCCCGGCGGTTCGACCCGTCGACGACCGTGCGCTTTCGCGCCGCGCTAACGGGCGGTCCCGGGCCGGTTCACCGGCCGCTCACGGGTGGTTGCCCGAGCCGATCGACCGCCGGGCTTGCAGCCTCGCCTCGCGGCGAGCCCGGCTCTCTAGGGTCGGTCGTGGCGCTCGGCGCGTCCCGATCGATGCGTTGGCCGGGATGATAGCGCAGGCTCCCCGCTACCCCCGCGCGGCAGGCACACGAGACCGCCGTGGCCCAGGCTCAGCCACGGCGGCTCGTTGGGAGATTCGGATGGACGAGCGGGCATCACCCGACCGGTGATGCCTCGCTCGAAGGGAGCTGCCGGCCTAGAGGTGGATCACCCCGAACAGCAGCAGGAGGATGATGATCAGCCCCGGCACGCCGAGGATCCAGAGAAGCAGTGGAACCATCTGGTTGAATGCCTCCTTCCACCGACACGATGCGGCCTGGAGGCTCGCAACCAGCCTGAGCCGAAGCCTCGCGACATGACAATCGAATGCCGCCTCGGGCGCGGCATTGCGCGGACGTCAGCGAGAGGGGTTGGTGGGCGACACTGGACTCGAACCAGTGACCTCTTGCATGTCAAGCAAGTGCTCTAACCAGCTGAGCTAGCCGCCCGAGGTGCGACGCGAAGTTCCGTCGCGCCGCCCGCGGATGATACCGCGAGGTCGGGTGGATCAGGCGCGGCCCGGGTCGAGCCGGCGTCGGTCAGACGTTCGCGAGCTTGTAGAACGCGTCGAGGTACACGCGGCCGCCGCCCTTGGCGACGATCTTGATCGTGTGCGTGCCCTGGCTCGAGAAGTTGTACGTGTAGACGATCGGGCGGTACATGGTCGCCGTCGCGTAGTTCGAGATCGTCGTCTTCAGGTACCCGTCGATGTAGACGTTCGCCGACCCGCCCGACGGGCTCTTGAGCCCGACCCAGGCGATGCTCGTGCCGGTGAACGTGTAGCTCGCGT
>JBKPRF010000118.1:0-4159 GCA_046734475.1 Chloroflexota bacterium | reverse complement strand
AGCCCGCGTCGACCGCGCCCGACGATGTTGGAGATACCGACACCCTGATCGCCCCGACGGAGGAGTCGACGGACGAGCCGGTCGTTCCGACGATCAAGCTCGCCCAGCCATTCAACCTCGAGGGCATCGACTTCGAGATCGAACCCGGGCAGCTCGTCGCGCTCGTTGGCCCGTCCGGGTCGGGAAAGACGTCGACAACCTACCTCGTACCCCGCCTGTACGACGTCGAGGAGGGCGCGGTCGAGATCGACGGCCACGACGTCCGGTCGGTGACCCTCGACAGCCTCGGCGACGTGATCGGGTTCGTGACCCAGGAGACGTACCTGTTCCACGACACGATCCGGGCGAACCTGCTGTACGCAAAGCCCGACGCGACCGACGCGGAGCTCGAGGCCGCGGCCCGGGCCGCAGCGATCCACGATCGGATCACCGAGCTCCCCGACGGCTACGACACGGTCGTCGGTGAGCGTGGCTACAAGCTGTCCGGCGGCGAGAAGCAGCGGATCGCGATCGCCCGGGTCCTGCTGAAGGACCCGCGGATCCTCATCCTCGACGAGGCGACCTCGGCCCTCGACACCGTGAGCGAACGGCTGATCCAGGCCGCGCTGGAGCGGCTGATGGAGGGCCGGACGACGATCGCGATCGCCCACCGCCTCTCGACGATCCTCCGGGCCGATCTCATCCTCGTGTACGACGGTGGCCGGATCGTCGAGCGTGGCTCGCACCGCGAGCTGCTCGCGAAGCGCGGCCTGTATGCCCGCCTGTATGAGGAGCAGTTCCAGGACGAGCGCCGGCCAGAGGCGGCTACCGAGTCCCCGATCGCCGCGGCGTGATCGGCTGACCCGTCCGTCATTTGGCGGATCGCCCCGCCGCAGCGCGTGGCTAGACTCGCGCCGATGACCGAGAACCGGTACTTGTCCTCGCTGCTCGTTGGACGAGACGACCTGATCGCGCTTGCGGGCCGACGGCTGGCGGAGATCGCGAACGGCCGCGGCCACTTCCTCTTCGTGTCGGGCGAAGCCGGCATCGGCAAGACGCGCCTGATCGCCGAGATCGGACGGATCGCCGAACGGCGTGGTTTCCGCGTCGCCGTGGCGCGCCTGACACCGCAGGACCACGACGCGCCCGCCGCGGCGATCCTCGACATCGCCCGGTCGCTGGCCCGCGTTCCCGAGCTCCGCGAAGTCGGACAGACGCTCCTCGGCTGGGTCGGCGGGGCCGCCGCTCCGACGATGCAGCGACGGGTGCTCGTCTCGCAGACCGTGGAGCGCCTCCTCGAGGTTGCGGCGAAGCCCGCGGTGCTGACGTTCGAGGACCTCCAGTGGGCGGACGAGCTGACCCTCGAGATCCTCGGTGAGCTCATCCGCCGCGGCCAGGAAGTCCCGCTGCTCATCATCGGCAGCTACCGGACCGAGGAGGTCGCCCGCGACTCGGCCCTCCGCGGCTGGCGCAGCCGGCTCATCACCCAGCGGCTCGCGGAGGAGGTCCGCCTCGGGCGGCTGTCACGCGATGAGACGGCCGCAATCACGACCGACATCCTGGCGACCGGGCTCCCCGCTCCGCGCGAGGTGGTCGACGTTGTCTACGCGCGAACCGATGGCGTCCCGCTCCACGTCGAAGAGCTCCTCGCCGCGCTCGGCGACCGCGTCTTCGACGGCGCCGCCCTCGCGACGGCGCTGCCCGAGACGATCGAGGACGCGACGCTCGAGCGGGTCGCGCGCCTGTCCCGCGACGCCCAGCGCGTGGCCGGCGCCGGCGCGGTCATCGGGCGCCGCTTCGTCCTCGACGTCCTCGCCGGCATCCTCGACCTGCCGATCTCGGCCGTCGACGACCCGATCCAGGAGCTCCTCGACCACGGCATCCTCGCCGGACCCGGCGCCGGCGGGTCGTACGACTTCCGCCACCAGCTGCAGCGGGACGCCCTGTATCAAGCGGTTCCGGCCGCCGATCGGCGCCGCTATCACGCTCGAGCCGCGGAGTTCGGGGCGCGGCTCGACGGTGCCTCTGTCGTCCACGCCTCGCTGCACTACGAGCGTGCCGGCATGCGCGAGAACGCGTTCCGCGCAGCCCTTGACGGCGCCCGCGCCGCCGCTCGGCTCTACTCCCGGCGCGAGTCCTACGAGCTCTACGGGCGCGCGGTCGCGAACATGCCCGCGTCGGTGACCGGCAGCGAGCGCGCGGGGATCGTGCTCGAGCACGCCATCGCGGCCGGCCTCGTGGATCGCGGCGAGGAATTGATTGAACGGGCCCGCGAAGCACGCGAGGAAGCACTTCGGGCCGGCGACGGGCTCCTGGCAGCGCGGGGCCTGCGGAACGTCCTGACAGGGGTCCGACGTGAGGGCCATCCGCTCGCCGAACGGCGAGATCTCATCAGCCGGATCTTCGCCGAGCTGGCGCCGTTGCCCGAGAACCCCCTGCGCGAGCAGGTCAGGAGCGATGCGCTGGCGGAGCTCGCGCTCGTGGAGCTGGAGGAGAACCACCTCGCCGAGGCACGTGCCCTCTTCGATGAAAGCCACGAGATCATGGTTCGGCACGGCTGGACCGAGGACGCCCTGGATCTGGAATCCAATCTCGCCAGGATCGACGTGATCGAAGGCCGCGTTGCGGAGGGCATGGATCGCATGCATGCGATCGCGGATGAGGCCCGGAACCTCGGGCTCGAGCTGGCCGCCGTGACGGCCTATCGCGATGCCTGCATTGCCGGCATCCGGGCGCTCGACTACCGGGCCGCCGCCAGACAACTCGAGGCCGGGCTGCGGTACGCAGATGCGCAGGACCAGATGCACTGCGGCCACGTGATGGTGTCAACGTCGGCACTGGTCGCCTGGGCCGATGGGCGCTGGGCCGATGCCGCCGAGCGGGGCGAGCACGCGCTGGCCGACCGCGGGTCCGGTCGATCCAAGGGCATCGCCCAGCTCGCGCTCGGCTACCTCGCCATGGGGCGTGGCGATGACGCTCGAGCCAAGACCCACCTGGAGGCGGCGGCGGCCATGGCCGAACGTGCCGGGTGGATCGACATCATCCTGCCGGCGAGGTGGGGGCTCGCCGAGACGGCCCTCCTGAGGGGCAGGAGCGCCGAAGCGGCGGTGACGTGCGTGGCGATGCTTGGCTTCGCCCGTGAGAAGGGCGAGCGGGGCCTGCTCGCGCCGTTCGCCGTCACCGGGGTCCGGGCCATGCAGCTTGATGGCCAACCGCAGGCGGCCGCACGCTTCCTCGACGAGCTCGAGCGTGCAGTCGCTCCGGTCTCCGACGTCGTCGAACCGGCGATCCGGCATGCCCGCGGCCTCGTCCAGCTCGCGGATGGTGCGATCGTCCTCGCACGGGAGTCGTTCGAGGCCGCCATCGGCGGCTGGAACGCGCGGGGCCGCCACTGGGAGCTGCTGTGGGCGCGCCTCGACCTCGCCTCGGCCCTCCACCGTTCGCGCCGCTTCGCCGAGGCCACGGCCCTGATCGCCTCGGTTCATGATGAAGCCACGACGATCGGGAGTGTCCCGCTCGTCGAGCGGGCCGATCAGCTGGCCCGTCAGGCCCACGGTCACAGCACGAGCGTCGAGGTGTGGCACCCGCTGACGAGCCGCGAGTTCGAGGTCGCCCGGGCCATCGCCGAGGGCAAGACGAATCCCGAGCTGGCCGAGGAGCTCGGGATCTCGCCGAAGACGGCGAGCTCCCACGTCGAGCACATCCTCGCCAAGCTCGGGGTGACGCGGCGGGCCGAGATCGCGGTGTGGGTCGCCTCGGTGATGGCGACCGCCGCTCGCTGACGCACGGCGCGGTACCGTCCGCGCATGACCCGACTCCGCCAGGCCACGCTCGTCCACGAGGGCGGCAACCGTTTCACGGCCACGACCGGCACGAAGCGGGTCATCGTCATGGGCGACAAGGTCGAGACGGGCTCGCTCAGCCCGGTCGAGACGCTCGTCGTGTGCCTCGCCGCGTGCAGCGCGATGGATGTCGTCGGCATCCTCGGGAAGAAGCGCCAGGAGGTCACCGACTACCGCGTCCGGGTCGAAGCGGTCCAGCGCGACGAATACCCTCAGATCCTGACGTCGGTCATCGTCGTCCACGAGGTCGAGGGGCCCGTCGTCGAGGAGGCAGCCGTGCGCCGCGCGATCGAGCTGTCCGCGCTGAAGTACTGCCCCGTCAGCGCAATGCTCTCGGC
>JBKPRF010000117.1:0-8383 GCA_046734475.1 Chloroflexota bacterium | reverse complement strand
GCGACGAGCCCGGCGTCTCGGCGGGGCCGCTCGGTCCCGGCGTCGTCGCTTCGCTCGCGCCAGCCGACGGCGTGAGGCTCCCGGCCGCGACGCTCCCGCCGGTGACGCCCGAGGCACCGGCCGCGGGGGAGCCTGTCGCGGAGGCCAGGCCGCCCGGGCCCGGCAGGAACAGGATCGCCCCGACGAGGAGGACGCCGAGCGTCAGCAGCGCGCCGAACAGGACGTAGGCGCCGTTGCCCTGCCGGCTCCAGCCGCCACCGGAGGATCGCCGGGCCATCTGCCGCTCCCGCCGTGCCGGCATCGGGGCCGGCTAGAGCGCCTTCACCGCGGCGGTCAGCGAGGCCAGGCCGTCCTTGGCGTCGGCGAAGAGCATCCCGGTCTTCGGGTTCACATAGAGCTCGTTGTCGATGCCGGCGTAGCCGCGGCCCATCGAGCGCTTGATCACGATGATCGATTTGGCGTGGTCCACGTCGAGGATCGGCATGCCCGAGACCGGTGAGCCGGGCTTTCGAGCGGCCGGGTTCGTCACGTCGTTCGCCCCGACGACGAGGGCCACGTCGGCCCGCTCGAACTCCGGGTTGATGTCGTCCATCTCCCGCAGCTGGGGGTAGGGGACATTGGCCTCGGCCAGGAGGACGTTCATGTGGCCCGGCATCCGGCCGGCAACCGGATGGATGGCGTAGTTGACGTTGACGCCACGGCTCTCGAGGAGATCCGCGAGCTCGCGGACGGCGTGCTGGGCCTGGGCGACCGCGAGGCCGTACCCCGGGACCACGATGACGTTCGAGGCGTAGGCCAGCTGGATCGCGGCGTCGTCGACGCCGATCGAGCGGACCTCGCCACCCGGTCCGGCCGCCGCGACCGTGCCTTCACCGCCGCCGAAGCCGCCGATCATGATGTTGATGACCGACCGGTTCATCGCGTCGGCCATGAGCTTCGTGAGGATCGCGCCCGAGGCGCCGACGAGGGCCCCGGCGATGATGAGCACGACGTTGTCCAGGACGAAGCCGGCCATGGCCACCGCGGTGCCGGTGAAGCTGTTGAGGAGCGAGATCACGACCGGCATGTCGGCGCCGCCGATCGGCAGGGTCATCGTCACGCCGAAGACCAGCGACGCGGCGAGGATTCCGAGCATGACCGCGAGGCTGAGGTTGCCGAGCCAGAGGTAGGCCGCCCCGGCAACGACGATGAGCGCCAGCGCGGCCGTGACGATCCGGCCGCCGGGGATGATCACCGGTTTCGACGGCGTCCATCGGAGGCCCATGAGCTTGCCCGAGGCGATCAGCGAGCCGGTGAACGTGATCGAGCCGATGACGATGTCGAGGACCGTCGCGACGTTGACCTGGAGCGTCGGCAGCGTGTTGGTGCCGACGAGCCCGAGATAGTCGTCGATCGCGATGAGGGCCGCCGCGCCGCCGCCGACGGCGTTGAACAGCGACACCAACTGCGGCATCGCGGTCATCTTCACGGTCCGGGCGGTGTAGAGCCCGAGTCCGCCGCCGAGCGCGATCCCCGCCGCGATGATCACCCAGCCCACCACGTTGAACTGGGCTTCGGAGGGCCGGATGAGCAGGAACACGATCGTCGCGACGATCGCGACCGCCATGCCGCCGGCCGACAGGAGGTTGCCGTTCCTCGCGGTCGCCGGCGAGTTCATCCGGATGAGGCCGAGAACGAACGCGATCGCGCCGGCCAGCCAGGCGATGCGGACGAGCGTGTCGAGCGCGGAGAGATCGCCGGGCATCGGGTCAGGCCTCCGGCTTCTGGGCCGGGGCCGCGACAGGCTTGCGCTTGAACATCTGGAGCATCCGGTCGGTGACGACGTAGCCGCCGACCACGTTCATCGTGGCGAACGCGACGGCGACGAACGACAGGACCTGGGCAACCGGATCGGACGCTTCGACGGCGATGAACATCGAGCCGACGAGGACGATCCCGTGGATCGAGTTCGCGCCGGACATCAGCGGCGTATGGAGCGTCGCAGGCACCTTCGAGATCACCGCGAAGCCGCACAGGATGGCGAGCACGAAGACCGTGATCGCGGCGAGCAGCTCGGCGCTCATGCCTTGGCCTCGGCGGGGGCGAGCAGCTTCTTCACCGCGTCGCTCCGAATCTCGCCCCCGTGGGTGATCGTCACCGGACCGGCGATCTCGTCTGCCGGATCGAGGTTCAGGGCGCCGTCCTTGACGAGCTGGAGGAGCAGCGCCGACAGGTTCCGGGCGTAGAACTGTGACGACCCGATCGGCATCGTGGCCGGCAGGTTGTCGGGCGCCAGGATCGTCACGAGGTTGTCGGTCACGACATCCTCGCCGGCTTTCGACAGCTCGCAGTTACCGCCGAGGGCCGAGGCGGCCATGTCGACGATGACGGAGCCGGGCTTCATCTTGCCGACGGCTTCCGCGGTGACGAGCACGGGCGGCTTCCGGCCGGGGACCTGGGCCGTCGTGATGACGACGTCCATGCCGCCGATGATCTCGTTCAGCTCGGCCTGCTGGGCGGCCCGCTCCTCGGCGGTGAGCTCGCGGGCGTAGCCGCCGGCACCGGTCGCGTCGATCTGGGTCTTGAGGGTGACGAACTGGGCGCCGAGCGACTCGGCCTGCTCACGCGTCTCCGGCCGCACGTCGTAGGCCTTCACGACGGCCCCGAGCCGGCGCGCGGTGCCGATGGCCTGGAGGCCCGCGACCCCGATGCCGAGAATGAGGACGTTGGCCGGCTTGGCCGTCCCGGCGGCCGTGGTCAGGAGCGGGAAGTAGCGGCCGAACGCGTTCGCGCCGAGCAGGACCGCCTTGTAGCCGCCGACGTTGGCCTGCGACGAGAGCGCGTCCATCGTCTGGGCCCGCGACAGGGTCCGCGGGATGGCGTCGAGCGAGATCGCCGTGACGCCGTCCCTGGCGAGCTGCTCCATCAGCTTCGGGTCCAGCAACGGTTGCAGCAACCCCACGACCGCCTGCCCGGACCGCAGCCGTTTGCGCTCGCCGTCGGTCGGCTTCTGCACGCGAACGATGACGTCGGAGGTCTTGTAGAGCTCGTCTGTCGAGACGATCGACGCGCCCGCGTCGGTGTAGGCAGTGTCGGGGATGAGGGCCCCGACGCCGGCGCCCTTCTCGACGGCGACCTCCAACCCGGCCTGGGTCAGCTTGCCGATGGAATCGGGGACGAGCGCGACGCGCCGTTCACCAGGCGCGGTCTCCCGCGCGACTCCGATCCTCATGGGGCGGCAAGGATACCCGACGCACTCCTCGGAGGGGCCGTCCTTCGCCTACACCGCCTGACTCAGGCCTGGCCGCCAGCCGCCGCGATCATCAGGGTCAGCACGTACAGGTGGCCGAGGGCCGACCAGACGATCGAGCCGGTCCGCCAGTTCAGCCAGGCGAATACCGACCCGCCGACGAAGGTTGACCAGAGCTCGAGCTCGGGCTTCCCGATGTGGGCAAAGATGAACGGCACCTGCACCACGACGAGCGCCAGCGGCCCGATCCGGCGCAGCAGGGTGAACATGAGGAAGCCCCGGAGCAGGAATTCGGCGGCGAACAGCTCCGTCGCCCGCAGGCCGAAGGGCGCCGGCGAGGGGCCCCGCGGTCCGTAGTACGCGACGAATGCCGGGTCCTGCGCGAGCGCCAGGATGATCGGCGTCATCGCGGCCAGCCCGAGGAGCAGCAGGCCCGCCCCCCAGCGCCAGGCGCCGAGCGTCAGGCCGTAGGCGCTCGGCCCGTCTCGGAACACACCGACGACGATGGCGAATGGCACGATCCCGAAGAGGAAGAAGCGCTCGACCGCCACGCCGCTCGCCGTCGATGTGCCAACCGGCAGGAGATGGGTCATGTCCACCAGCACGAGCGCGGTCGCCGCGGCGACTGCGACGGTGGCGCGAACCGGCAGGTCCAGCCCGGCCACGCGAGCGTCGCGCAGGTCCCGTTCGTCCGGCTGGTAGGTCGGGCCGGTCGTCGCCCGGACGAGGAGTGAGGTCAGCCCCGACATCGTCCCGGCGAGGGTTGCCACGGCCGAATCTCAGCCGCGAGCGGCGGTGTGCTCGAGCTGGCCGCTGAACTGCGTCGCGCCGCCGCGGGCCACGAGCCGCACGTCTCGTCCGGCGGCATCGAGAACGCTCGCGGCAATCGCCGCCCGCGCCCCCGAGCGGCAGAGGACCGTGACCGGCTGGTCCGCAGGCACCTCGGCCAGCCGTGCCGGCAGGTCCGCGACGAAGATGCGCTGCGAGCCCGGGATCGCGCCGTCGTCCCGCCATTCGTGCGGCTGACGGACATCGAGGAGGAGCGGCTCCCTGCCCGCGCTGACCGCCTCCATCGTCGTGATCGGGTAGCTCGCGAGCTCGCGCCCGGCCGCGGCCCATGCCTCGACGCCGCCCTCGAGCCAGCCGAGCACCCGCTCGTACCCGATCCGGAGCAGCTGGGTCGTCGCCTCCTCGAGCGCCTGATCTGCCGGATCCGGGAGGACGAGCGCGATCGGGTGGCCGAATGGGACGAGCCAGCCGACATACGACGCGAACGACTCGTTGAGCTCGATGTTCAGCGAGCCTGGGATGTGGCCCGCGGCGAACGCATCGCGGCCGCGGCCGTCGACGATCGTCGCCCCTCCGGCCGCCGCCGACGCCGCTTCGAGCCCGTCGGGCGTGAGAGCCGGCGGAGGTCGGTAGCCGCGCAGGACCCGCGGCCCGCGGCGATTGATCGCCGCCATCTGCGAGTAGTACGCGGGATACAGCCCCAGCCCGTCGAGGAGCTGGTCGCGGAACGCGTCCTTCCCGAGGTCGATCGACCCGAACGTCGGGTTGTGGCTGCGCTCGGCCGCGATCGTCGTCGTTCGGCCACGCGCCACCGGACCGGCGCTGCAGAAGCTGCCGGCACCGTGGGTCGGGAGGATCTGGGTCGAATCGGGCAGCGTGGCCAGGCGCTGGAGGGTCCGCTGCTGGTCGAGCGTCAGCGCCGGTGTGAGCGCCGCGCCGAGAAGGTCGGTCCGGCCGACCGAGCCGACGAGGAGGCTGCCGCCGGTGAAGGCCGCGAGGGGTTCGGGCCCGGTCGTCCCCGGCCCCGATGCCTCGGGCCCGGCCTCGCTGACCAGCCAGGCGAGGTGCTCGGGTGTGTGGCCCGGCGTGGCCATCGCCGTGAGGACGTAGCCGCCGAGCTCGATCCGATCACCCTCGTCCGCCGCCCGGTGCTCGAACTCGTAGCGACCCCGCGCCGGCGCGACGATCTCCGCGCCGGTGGCGGCCTGCGTCTCGAGCGCGCCCGAGAGGTAGTCGTTGTGGACGTGCGTCTCGAGGACCCGCACGATCCGCCAGCCCTTGGCCTCCGCGGCGGCAATGAACCGCCAGGCATCGCGCTGCGGATCGACGAGCACCGCCTCGCGCCCGCTCGCGAGCAGGTACGAGCTGTCCCCGAGCCCGCGGGTGACGAACAGCTCGACGTCCACGGCGCGCATCGTGACACAGCCGGCCAGCCTCGCCCGGGACGGCCCGCCCGTACCATGCGGACGTGACGACGAAGATCGGCTACGCGGCGTCGCTCGAGCAGTTCCACCCGACCGATCTCCTCGAGTGGTGCGCCCAGGCCGAGAAGGCCGGGTTCGACGCCGGCGTCATGGTCTCCGAGCACTTCCATCCGTGGACGCCCGAGCAGGGCCAGAGCGCGTTCGCCTGGGCGTTCATGGGCGCGCTCGGGCTGCGGACCTCGCTGCCGTTCGGGACGGGCGTGACCTGCCCGACGTTCCGCTATCACCCCGCTGTCGTGGCCCACGCCGCGGCGACCCTCGGAGCGATGTTTCCGGGGCGGTTCTGGCTGGGTCTGGGCGCCGGCGAGGCGCTGAACGAGCACATCACGGGCCAGCACTGGCCAGAGATCGGGATCCGCTCAGCGATGATGTTCGAGGCGATCGACATCATCAACAAGCTGTTCACCGGCGAGGTCATCCGCCACCGCGGGACCCACTTCATCCTCGAGAGCGCGCGGCTGTACACCCTGCCGGACCCCGAGCACAAGGTCCCGATCTACGTCGCGACCGCGGGTCCTGTCAACGCCAAGCGAACCGGCCGGATGGCCGACGGGATGATCACCGTGGGGGCCGCCGACGCGAAGCTCAGCATGCTCTGGTCGAAATGCGACGAGGGCGCCCGCGAAGCCGGCAAGGACCCGACGGCGATGCCCCACATCCTCCAGCTCCACCTCAGCTGGGCCCGGACCGAGGAGCAGGCCACCGAGAACGCGATGAAGGAGTGGCCCAACGGCGGGATGGCGTTCCCGAAGCAGGACATCCGGAATCCCGAGGACTTCGCAGCGATGGCCAAGAACGTCCGCCCCGAGAACTTCGTGAACCGGATGCTGATCAGCGCCGACATCGAGCGCCACATCCGGAACATCCAGCACTACGTCGACCTCGGCTTCACCGAGATCCACCTCCACAACGTCGGCCGCGATCAGGCCGAGTGGATCGACGTCTTCGGCAGGGAGGTCCTGCCGCACCTCAAGCTCGGGTGAGCCTCGCCTATGAGCGGGCCGCGGTCCGCGGCTGCGACCGGGCGATCGAACGAGCGCGGCGCGTGACCGCGAGGAACTCCTGCAGGTGGCGCCGCGGCTCGATGTGGCTCTCCTCGTCGGCGTAGATCGTCCGGACGTGGACCCAGTCGAGCGGCCAGCCCTCGCGCAGGCAGACCGCGATCATCTCGACCTCGAACGCGAAGCCGTCCTCGCTGCTCTCGGCCATCGCGACCATCAGGCGCCGGCCGATCAGCCGATAGCCGGACTGGTTGTCGGGGATCCAGTGGCCGAGCGCGGCTGACAACGTCACCGTGCCGAGCGCGTTGGCGAGCTGCCTGACGAGCGGCATCTTCCGGAAGTCGCGTCGTCCGACGATGAGCTCGGTCGGCTGGCCGGCCACGGTTCGATGGGCGTAGGCGCCGAGGAACGCCGGGATCTCCGCGGGATCGTGCTGGCCGTCCCCATCGAGCGTGATGACGGCCTCGGCGCCGCGTTCGAGCGCGGCCCGGAACCCGGCTCGCAGGGCGGCGCCCTTGCCCTGGTTCGGCGTCTGCTTCAGCACGCTGGCCCCGGCCAGCTCGGCCCGGACCGCGGTGTCGTCGCTCGAGCCGTCGTCGACCACGAGGACCGGCAGGTGCCGGCCCGCGGTCCGGACGACTGCCTCGATCCGCGGTCCCTCGTCATGGGCCGGTACCAGGACCACCACCCCCGTTGTTGCCATTGCGCCATCGTAAGCGCGGGATAGGCTGCGGTCCGTCGCGATGCACGCGAGGCCGCGACTCGCTGCGAGGGAGGGCGATGTCCCCGAGCCGCCGCCGCGCCCATGTCGCCGCCCTGATCACGAGCCTTCTCGTGGGCGCCGCGGGTGTCCTCGCGGCTCCGGTCCTCCGGCTCCTGCCAGGAGCGGTCCCGGTTCAGGCCAGCGAGATCGGCGTCGATCTGCGCGACAGCCGCGTCGTCGACCTGCCGTACGCCGCGAGCCACGTCAGCGTCCACTGGCATGGCGCGCCCGATGCGAACGTCACCCTGGAGCTCGCCCCGAGCCCAGGCGCCTGGAGCGAGATCATTCCCCTCGATCCCGATGAGCGCGGCCTCGGCGGCGCGGGCAGGGACGAAGATGTCGGCGCCGGGCAGACGACCGCCACCGACGACACGACGTACAGCGACGTCATCTGGGCCGCCGGCGCCCGCTTCGCCCGCCTCACCACGGACCGGCCGCTGGGGCCCGTCACCCTGGTCGCGTACCGGGCCGACGGCGCGCCGCGCCAGATCGTGGCGCCGGAGCCGGCGGTGGTCGACGCCGCGGTCGGCGCCCCACCGATCGTGACCCGCGCTCAATGGGGCGCAGACGAGGGCTACCGCTTCGACTACGCCGGGCACGAGCGGTGGCCGGTGAGCTACTTCCGGCTCCAGACCCTGATCGTCCACCACACGGCGGGCCGCAACAACGATCCGAACCCGGCTGCGACGATCCGTGCGATCTACTACGACGACGCGATCATCCGGGGCTGGGGCGACATGGGCTACAACTTCCTCATCGACGCCCAGGGCCACATCTACGAGGGGCGTCACGCCCGCGACTACGGGGCCGGCCAGCTCCACGACGAGGAGGATCTCGCCGGCAACGTCGCCCGCGGCGCCCACGCCAAGGGCTTCAACAGCGGGACGCTCGGGATCGTGCTGCTCGGCACGTTCGACACCGTCCAGCCGACCGCGGC
Organism: Chloroflexota bacterium; assembly: GCA_046734475.1. GTDB lineage: Bacteria > Chloroflexota > Limnocylindria > Limnocylindrales > CSP1-4 > UBA5189. The sequence goes on along the minus strand of JBKPRF010000117.1, from coordinate 180 downwards.
CGCCCGCACGGCGCTGGAGAAGCTGCTCGCCTGGGAGTCGGACCGGCACGCCATCGACCCGCTCACGGGCTCGACGTACGTCAACCCGGACCTCGGCACGACGAAATGGCTGAACCACATCTCCGGCCATCGCAACGTGAACAACACCGACTGCCCCGGCGCGCTCTTCTATCCGACGTT
>JBKPRF010000116.1:0-5174 GCA_046734475.1 Chloroflexota bacterium | reverse complement strand
GTCTGAAACGACACGCGCGGCCCGTGGTCGCGAGGCCCGTCCCGCGTCCGTCGTAGGCTGTTCTCGATGGTCGACGTCGTCGCCGCCCCTGCCGCCGCCTCGACGTCCTTCGACGGCCGTTCCGGCCGGCTCGACACGCTCGGGCGAGCGCTGCGCGACCTGCGGATCTCGGTGACCGATCGCTGCAACTTCCGCTGCCCGTACTGCATGCCGAAGGAGGTCTTCGGCCGCGACTTCGAGTTCCTGCCGCACGACCAGGTGCTGTCGTTCGAGGAGATCGAGCGACTGGCCCGGCTGTTCGTCGACCTCGGCGTGACGAAGCTCCGGATCACCGGTGGCGAGCCGCTCGTCCGGCGGAACCTGCCCGACCTCATCGCGATGCTCGGCGCGATCCGGACGCCCGACGGGGAGCCGACCGACCTGACCCTCACGACGAACGGCTCGGCGCTGCGGGCCCTCGCCCGGCCGCTCGCGGACGCCGGGCTCCAGCGGATCACCGTCTCGCTCGACTCGCTCGACGACGAGACGTTCCGACGGATGAACGGCGTCGACTTTCCGGTCGCTCGCGTCCTCGATGGAATCGACGGGGCGCGAGCGGCAGGCCTCGCGCCGATCAAGATCAACGTCGTCGTCCGCCGCGGCGAGAACGAGTCGAGCATCCTGCCACTGGCCCGATGGGCCAGGGTCGAGGGGCTCGTCCTGCGGTTCATCGAGTACATGGACGTCGGCAACGCCAACGGCTGGCGGCTCGACGACGTCGTGCCGGCCGCGGAGGTGATCGACCGCATCTCGGCCGAGCTGCCGCTCGAGGCTGTCGAGCCGGGCTATCGCGGCGAGGTCGCCGAGCGCTGGCGGTGGGCCGACGGCGAGCCGGGCGAGATCGGCGTGATCGCGTCGGTGACGCGGCCGTTCTGCGGCGACTGCACCCGGGCCCGCCTCTCGGCCGAGGGCAGGCTCTACACGTGCCTCTTCAGCGCGGTCGGGACCGATCTTCGCGATCCCCTCCGGGCGGGTGCGTCGGACGCCGACCTGGCCGACATCGTGAGCGGTGTCTGGGCCCGCCGCGACGATCGCTACTCCGAGCTCCGATCGGCCTCCACCCGCCATCTCCCGCACATCGAGATGTTCGCCCTCGGCGGTTGACTCGCTCTCCGAGGGCCCAGGCGACGCCCTGCCAGCCACGGAGCCGAGGACGTTTTCCACGACCTGTCCACAGCGGTGCGCAACTCGTGGAAACACAGCGCTCACATCGGCTCAGCTGGTGGATAACCGCGTTGACCCCGGGTGGGCAGCCCCGGCACTATTCGTCTTGCCCGAAGGGGCCGCCAGGGAAACCGGGGACCGAGATCACATCAAGGTCAACCGGAACCAGGGCCGGTCGCTTCGGGCGCTTCTGTACCCGGTCGCGACGGCATCCCGATGCCGTCCCCGGGGCGCCCGGCGGGACGCGACCGGCATCCCGGTGTCGGTACTCCCGTCGGGTCGCAGAAGCAGCGGGCCCCCGGCCGTCGACCCCTGGACGAAGCCCTGGAGCCCGCATCTCGCCACCACGAACGGACCGTACGCTGCGGCTGCCCGCCCGCTACCGTGCGCCTCACATGAATCCCGCCGACCCGATCGCCCCGGCCGACCAGCCCGCTCGCCTCGAGGCCCTCGAGGCGGCGGTCCGGCGCCGCTCCGACCTCGTCCCGGAGCTGGGGATCGTCCTGGGCTCGGGCCTGGGGAGCCTGGCCGATGAGCTCGACGACGCCGTCGCCATTCCGTTCGACGAGCTCCCCGGCTGGCCGGCCGCGACCGCACCGGGGCATCACGGGCGCCTGCTCCTCGGCCGCCTCGCCGGACGGCCGGTCGTCATGCTCCAGGGCCGGCTCCACCTGTACGAGGGCAATGACCCCGGCCTCGTGGTCCAGCCGGTCCTGCTGTTCGGCCGGCTCGGCGCCGGGGCCGTCGTGCTGACGAACGCGGCCGGCGGCCTCGATCCGTCCTACCGCCCCGGCACGTTGATGGTCATCCGCGACCACATCAACCTCACCGGCCGGAACCCCTTGATCGGCCCGAACGCCGATGGGCTCGGCCCGCGCTTCCCGGACATGACCGATGCCTGGAGCCCGCGCCTGCGGACCGCGCTCCACCGGGCGGGCGAGCGCGAAGGCGTCGAGATGGAGGAGGGCATCTACCTGGCGCTGACGGGGCCGGCCTACGAGACACCGGCCGAAGTGCGGCTGTATGCGGGATTCGGCGCCCACGCGATCGGGATGTCGACGGTCCTGGAGTGCATCGCCGCCCGCTGGGCCGGGCTGGAGGTCTGCGGCGTCTCGCTCGTGACGAACGCCGGCGCGGGCTACACCGGCGAGCCGCTCACCCACGCGGAGGTCCTGGAGGCCGGCGCGAAGGCGGGCCCGATCCTCGGCCGGATCATCCGCCGATTCGTCGCGGATTTCGCGCCGGCCTGACCTTCAGGTGACGGGCAGCTCCCGGCCCGCGGCCCGGGCGGCCTTGGCCTTCTCGGCCCAGGCCTCGAGGACCTGGTCCTTGTGCGGCCGGATCGGGCAGTGGCCGTCCCGGTTGTTCATCTCGTCGCAGTAGCCGAGCGGCACGCACTTCGGGGCAAGGAACGAGCCGAGGAACGGCGACACCGAGAAGATCTCGTGACGGATCTGCTGGAAGAGCCGCCGGATCTCCCACTGGGCCATCGTGCAGAGCCGCAGCCCGGACATGTGGATGAGGGCCCGCAGGTTGGTCGTCATCACGAGGTTGGTCCGGGTCGCGTTCGGGAAGACGAACCGGGCGTCCTCGGCGGGGATCCCGGCCGCTACGAGGTCGCCGTACGCGGCCATCGATGCGGCGACCTGGTCCTCGTACAGGCCCCGGACGCTCGGATCGGCGTCCGCGATCGTCTGGGGCTCCATGGTCGCGGCCCGCTTGTACGTGACGTAGCGCTGGGACTGCTGGTCGAACGCCACCCCGGCCCGGTGCCGCACGAGCTGGTGCGACAGCGTCCGCGAGACGCCGCTGATCCCGAACGTGAAGACGACGTGCTCGATCGTCGAGCCATGGCCCGACTCGATGACGTTCGAGATGAGCCGCTGCATCTTCGCCGGCTCGATCTCACCGGCGGTCGCCTTCCGGAAGATCTCCTGGGGATCGAGCTCGCTGTAGCACGTCCGGCAGGCGGTGTAGATGAGCGGGACGTAGTAGCTCTCGACGACCTCCTTCGAGGGGAAGAGCAGGGTCGCCTTGAGGCCGAGCTCGGCTCGCCCGGGGTTCTTCGGGATGCCCGTCCGGGGCGCCTCGACCGGGGTCCCGCCGGGGGTCGGGGGCGTCGCCTGGATGGCCATCCGGGAAGTCTACGCGGCCCGTGCCGCGGCGGCCGCGGGCAGGCTCGACTCGGCCCTGCCGAACCACCGCCAGTACAGGAACGTGGCCACCGAATAGAGCCCGATGATCGTCGCGAAGTTGACGGTGTACCCGGCGTCGAAGCCCAGGAGGCTGTGGACGACCGAGTAGTAGATCCCGGCGACGACCCAGCCACCGGACCACAGGAGGGCCATGCCGGCCGAGAGCGTCGCGCGCTCGGCCCGCGAGACCTGGTCCATCGCGAAGGCGTTGAAGATCGGGTTGCCGGCGTTCATGAGCGAGTTCCGGACGGCCATCGCCCCGATCACGGTCCACAGCAGCGGGCTGAACCCGAGCACGACGAGGAACGGGATGCTCGCCCCCTGGACGAGGATGACGGAGCGGATCCGGCCGAATCGCCGGGCGATGGTCGGCTGGAAGAGGATCGCGAGCATCGTCCCGAGGCTCGTCACGGCGAAGACCCCGTTGAGGGCGACGAGATCGAGCCCGAACTTCGCCTGGACGAACAGGTTGAGGAACGGGATGACCTGGCCCGCGCCGAGGGAGATGAGGAAGCTCGGCAGCAGCAGCCGGGTGAACATCCGGCGATCCCGGATCGTGATCCCGAGGCGGGTCGCGGACCAACCGGGCGCGAGCTCGGGCGGCGGGAAGCGCGACGGCTCGCCGGCCACGACCAGCGTCCGGTGCCGCAGCACGACGGGGCGATCGTCGGACAGGCGCAGCACGACCGCGAACCCCAGGCCGAGCAGCAGCGCCATGAAGACGAGGATCAGGCGGTACGTGTCGGCGCCATCCGGCGCCAGGCCGAGCCGATCCGCGAGGAACCGGGCGCCGACGCCACCGAGGGCCGCGGCGAGGATGTTCGTCGCGCTGTTCAGGGCGAACTGGAGCGCGAACAGCTCGCTCCGATGCTCGGGTCGAGAGTGCTCCGTCATGTACGGCGACGCGACGACCTGGACGGTCTGGGTGCCGGCACTGAAGAGCGCCGCCAGGAGGATGATCGCCGGCACGGCCCGGACGCCGGCCAGGCCGGCGGCCCCCAGCGCCGCGGCCGTGAGGCCGATGGCCATCACGGCCCGCCGCCCGGCGCGATCGGACCAGCCCGAGGCCGGGAAGGCGGCGGCCGCTGCGGCGAGCGACGCGACCGTGGCGACGATGCCGATCTCGGACGTCGACAGGCCGATCGCCGCGAGGTACAGGTTGAAGTCGATCCACCACAGCCCCGTGGCGGTGCCGGCGACGATCGTGAAGAGGAGGAATCGCCGGGCGTCCGGCTCGAACGCCCTGATGTCGCGCAGCCACCGCCCGACGAGTTGCCCCCGGCTGGGCGTCACGTCTCGGTTGCGCCCTCCGGGCGGCTCCTGGCGTACGCGACGATCTCGTCGAGCGTCATCGCGGCGCCCTCACGGGCCAACCGGTCGAGGTCCGCCGCGGAGAGGGCCTTGCGAACGTTCGGTCGGGCGGTCGCCTCGACCTGCTCGTCGACGACTTCGGCGAGGGTCGCGCCGGTCGAGGAGGTCAGGTTCCGGGCGGCACCCCACAGGCGGGCGGCACGCTCCGGCTGGTTGGCGGTGAGCTCGAGCGACGAGAGGTCGTCGAGCACGAGCGTGATCCCGGCGGTGTCGCTCGCGTCGTAGAAGTGGCGGAGCGCCTCTTCGAGATTCGCCCTGGCCTCGTCGATCCGGCCCATCCGGATGTAGGCGCTGCCGAGCTGGTGCAGCGACCAGGCTTCCATCGTCCGGTCGCCGACGCGCCGGAACTTCTCGAGTGCGAGGGCGAAGGACTCGGCCCCCGTGTCCTGGTCGTCGGTCGAGAAG
>JBKPRF010000115.1:0-10643 GCA_046734475.1 Chloroflexota bacterium | reverse complement strand
GGGTGTATCCGGCGACCGTCACGAAGACGAAGAGCGCCAGGAAGAACGCCAGGACGAGGTAGTCCGTCCGATCAAATCGGAGCTTGCGCAGCCACGTCCGCTTGCCGGTCCCGAAGGCGCGCAAGTCCATCGCGTCGATGGTGTCCTCCGCGCCGGTGATCGCGCTGATCGTGAGTGGCGTGAGGATCGGGATCATGCCCCGGAGGCGTCGGACCGGACCACCCCGACTGGCCGGCTCGTAGCCCCGGACGCGCTGGGCGTCGATCGTCTCGCGGTAGTCCACGGCGAGCGACGGGATGAACCGGAACGTCAGGTCAAGCCCGAATGCGAACTTCTCCGGGACACCGAGCCGGGCGAACGCGGTCCCGAGATCGGCCGGGGCGATGCAGAACGCGAGCGGGAAGCCGACCGTGACCATCGCCAGATACCGGAGCCATTGCGAGGCCGCGTAGGTCAGCGACTCGGCCGACACCGGCGTCCCCAGGACCGGAATCTTGAAGTACGTGTGGATAACGGTGATGCCCATGCCCCGGACCCGGTCGCCGGTGATGATGGAGTTGAGGACGACCAGGAGCGTGAAGAACGTCACGGCGAAGATCCAGTTGCGCTTCACGTCGGCGAACGGGATCCCCGCGGCTCGGTAGTAAGCGAGGGCGATCGCGGCGAGCGGCAGGACGAGCCGGAGATCCCAGGCCTGCACGACCGTGAAGATGAACATGATCACGACGAGGATCAGCACGCGGGGGTCGCGCCGGGCAAGCCACGACCCCCGACCCAGGAACCTGGGTGTGATGTGCATGGGCGGTTGGAAGCTACCTCCCGAGGCTGGCCTTCAGCGGTTCCCAGGCGTAGACGAGCACCGGCACCAGCACGATGCAGGCGAGGACGTCAGCCAGGATCACCGGCAAGTACTCGGTCGTGAGCACGGCGTTGAAGTCCATGCCGCCGAGCGGGATGTCGATGAATGCGAGCAGGAAGCCGATGAGTGTGGCGACGACGCCGGCGATCGCACCGCCGATGGCCCGCCGGCTGATCGGTCCGGTGTACATCGACCCGACATACATCGGGGCCAAGCCGGCGACAAGCCCGGCGAGGCCGTTGGCGAGGCTCCAGTTCCAGTAGGTCAGCAGGCCGGCTCCCTGGATCTGGTCGATCACGGCGTTGCCGACGAGGCCGGTGAAGAGGCCGACGACGGGCCCGAAGGCGTAGCCGAAGAAGGCGACGAGAGCGAACGCCGGACGGACCTGGACATTCGTCGTACCCGGCAGGATGAAGCTGAAGAGGCCGAGGACCGCGTACAGCGCGGCGCCGATTGCGGCATAGACGATGACCCGCGAGTCGACGCTCCAGCGCGAGCTGGTGCTGGTCATGGACATCGAGGACATGCCTGTTACTCCCTCCTATGTGCGAGGACCCATCGAGCGAGGGCCTCCGCGTCGAGAAAGCGATCGTTGCGGCCGCGCCAGCGGGCGTTCGCTCGCATCAGGGACGTCAGCCGGAGATTGCAGCCGATCCAGCGATCCTCGTCCTCGACCACCTGGGCGGGCGGGCCGTCTGCGACGACCTGTCCGTTCCGGAACAGCAGGATACGGTCTGCGTGGGTGAGCGCAAGATCAACGTCGTGGGTCACGAGGTAGATCGACTCGAGACCCGGGATGGCCAGGACCTCGGACATGAACCGCCGGGACGTGCGGTGGTCCTGGCCGGCACTCGGCTCGTCGAGCAGGAGCGTGGCTGGCTCGAGGGCCAGCGCGATCGCGAGCGAGAGGCGCTTCTGCTGGCCGAATGACAGCGTGAGCGGCGGCCGCTCCCGGATGTCCTCGATCGCGTCCAGGGAGGTCCGCCGCAGCGCGTCCATGACGATCCGGTCCATGTCCGCCACGTCCCGGCCGAGGTTCTTCGGCCCGAATCGGAGCTCCTCGTCGACCGTCCGGGCGAAGAGCATCTGGCTCGGGCTCTGGAAGACATAGCCAAAGGTGGTCGCCAGCTGGGCGACGCTCCGCGTGCGGATCGCTGCGCCGTCGACCTCGATCTCCCCGGCGGTCGTCTCGAGCAGGCGCATCGCGGTCCGGAACAGGGTCGTCTTGCCCGAGCCATTCGGGCCGAGGACCGCGACGACCTCGCGCCGGCCGAGACTGGCATCGATGCCGTGGAGCACCTCGCGGCCGTCGTACCCGGCCCGGACCCCGCGGTAGGTGAGGCGCGCCGGCTCGGACACGATCGAGCTCGCCATGGCCGCCTGGCCGGAGGACCGCGTCGGCGCTGCGTCCGCATCGTCGGCATGCCGGAGCGCGGGGTCGCAACGGAAGCGGGCGAGCACGACGTCGAACGGCAGCTTCACCGCATCGGGGTCGGCCATCTCGAGGAAGCCGGCGGGCGGGCCGAGATAGCGAGCCCTGCCGTCATCGAGGTACAGGACCCGGTCCGGCCGGAGCTCGAGAGCTTCCTCGACCCGGTGTTCGACGATGACCACGGCATGGCCCGCGTCGGCCAGTCGCCGCAGTGTTGCGAGGAGCCGCGAGGCCGTCAGCGGGTCGAGGTTGGCGAGGGGCTCGTCGACCACGTACAGCCGCGGGCGGAGCATGAGGATCCCGGCCATCGCCAGGAGCTGCCGTTCCCCACCGGATAGCGTGTGGGTATCGCGGCCGATGAGGTCCTGGATGCCGGCCTCGTCGGCGACGCTGCCGATCCGCGATCGGATCTCGTCGCGGTCCATGCCGAGGTTCTCCGGCCCGAATGCGAGCTCGGCCTCGACCGTCGCCCCGACGATCTGCTTCGCCGGGTCCTGGAGGAGCGTGCCGACCGTCAGCGCAATGTCGCGCAGCTTCTGCTCGGTCGTCATCGTGCCGGCCACTCGAACGGTCCCGGCCAGCTCTCCCGGATAGGCATGCGGGATGAGACCGTTGATCGCGCGGATGAGCGTGCTCTTGCCGCAGCCTGATGGACCGGCGACGAGGACGACCTCGCCCGGCTCGATCGCGAGCGAGATGTCATGCAATGCCGGCTCGGACGCGCGCCGGTAACGGAAGGTCAGATCCTCGACCGCGACGATCGGATCGGCCACCGGCGCAGGCCTCGGCGCGGCCGGCGTCAGGCCGGCCGGATGCGGACCGGCGTCCCGACCTCGATCCCGAGCCGTGCCGCGACGTTGCCCTGGTTATCGGCGTACGCCAGGCTGCCGAATGAGTCCTCGTACAGGAGCGGCGCGCCGAGCTCGATCTCGCCGAAGGTCCGGGCCCAGGGGACCTCCTCGGTCGCGCCCGAGAGGCCGCCCTCGGGCCCGAAGCCGACCTCGAAGCGCCGACCCGGCCCCAGCGCACCGACGGCGGTCGCGAGGTCCTCGCGGTCGCCCGCCAGGCGCAGGTTGCCGAACGAATCGACATAGGCGACCGAGGTGTCGAGGCCGCCATCACGCGCTGTCGCCACGGGCATGCCGATCGCGATGAGCGTCGCCGGATCGATCGACGGACCGACCTCCGCGAATGCGCCGCCGATCGCGACGTGGGCGCCCATCGGGGCAAAGATGTCGCGACCGTGGAAGGTCGAGCTCGTGCGCTCGAGCATCCAGGCGTGGTTCTCGAGCACCCGGGCCTCGCGGATGCCGCCGAGGCGCTCCGCTGCGGGCAACAGGAGCCCGTTGTCCGGGCCGATGAGGACGTCGCCGCGGCCCGTGAGCAGCCCGATCGGTCGGCGGGTCGTGCCCACCCCGGGGTCGACCACGGCCACGTGCACACCCCTCGGTAGCCAATGGAGGGCGATCCACAGGAGGTAAGCGCCGTCGCTGATCGCGTACTTCTTGACCGAGTGGCTGATGTCGACGATCTGGGCGTCCGGTGCGATCCCGAGCATGACGCCACGGCAGATCGCCGCAGCCGCATCCGGCCCGAAGTCGGTCAGGAACGAGATCACCGGTCGGGACATGCCCGAGATGGTAGCGGCCCGGGCTCAGCCTTCCGGAAACGCCGAGACGGCGTCCAGAGGGGTCGGGACGCCGTCTCGGAGGCCGGATGCGAACGAGGGGAGGAGAGACCTCGTCGCGGCTAGATGGTCAGGAGTTGTCCCACGGCAGCGGCGACGCGACCGCGAGCGCCTCGAGCGTCGGGGTGTTGAGGGTGGGGTTGCTCCGGACGTGGGAAGCGCGACGGCGGACGATGGCCTCGACTTCTGCGACCGTCCAGCGAATGCCCGCGCTGGGCAATCCATGCAGACGTCCGGTCACATTTGCGGCCTCTGCCGGATCGAGCCCCCGAAGGAGCAGCGACCGGTAGGTCCCCCGAATCGTGCCCGGCCCTCGAGCGTCCATCGACACGCTGCCCCACGTTCGGACCGAGGTCCCGTCAGGGGTGGTCCCTGCCGGTTCGGTAGGGCGATGGTCGATCTGGTGCGGTCCGGTGGCGATGACCCGTGGGTACCCGGCGGGCTGGTACTTGCGGTCGCGGCGGAGGCGCGGGCCGATATCCTCCGCGCGTGGCGGCGTGGGAGCGAGATTCGGAAGGGGCCCGGGAGCCCGGCAAGCGGGACCGGACGGCGCGCCTCGTCCGGGTGCTCAGCCTGCTCGCGGGCAATCCCGAGGGGATGCGGCCGGCCGAGATCGCCGAGCGCCTCGGGATGTCGGTCCGGAACGTCTATCGGGACCTCCACGCGCTCGAGGACGAGGTCCGGATGCCGACCTGGTCCGAGGGCGGCAAGTGGGGAATCCTCGAGGGAGCCTTCCTCCAGCCGCTCAAGCTCACGCTGTCCGAGGCGATGGCCGTCTTTCTCGGCGCGCGGCTGATGGTGCGCTATGCGGACAAGTACGACCCTGACCTGGCCGCAGCCTTCGAGAAGCTCGCCGCCAGCCTCCCGGCGACGCTCAAGGAGCATGTCACCCGGACCCTCGACATCCTCCAGGACGCCCCGCTCGACGGACCCTTCATCGAGCACGTCCGGCAGCTGACTCGGGCCTGGGCAGAGCGGCGGGTCGTCGAGATCGAGTACGCCTCGGCGGCCTACGAAGGCCGCGGCAGCGAGGTCACGCGGCGGACGGTCCGGCCCTATCTCATCGAGCCGTCGCTCCAAACCCACGCGCTGTACCTCATCGGCTGGGACGAGGACCGCGGCGGGATGCGGACCTTCAAGATCGAGCGGATCCGGGACGTCAGCGTCACCCCGCGGAGCTTCGAGCCGCCCGAGTCCGGCTCGCTCGAGCGCGACCTCCGACGAGGCTGGGACATCATCGCCGACCAGGAGCCGGCGGAGGTCGTGATCCGCTTCTCGCCGGCCGTCGCCGACCGCGTCCTCGAGACCGTCTGGCATCCCGACCAGCGCACGAAGCGCCTGGCCGACGGCTCACTGGAGTGGCGGACCGTCGTCAGCGGCACCATCGAGATCCGGCTCTGGTGCGTGTCCTGGGGTGACGACGCGGAGGTCCTCGCGCCGCCCGAGCTGCGGACCCAGGTCCGCGACATCCACCGCCGCGCCGCGGACCTCTATCGCTGACGTCACGCCGTCGCCACTGCCCGGGTACCCTACGTAGACCCGTGGTCCCGGGTCCGGGACCGGACCCCGGACGATCGCGCCGATCGACACACGCAGCCCCAGGCACCAAGGTGTGACGTGATGTTTCGGCCCAGTCGCGCGTCCCTCGGCCAGCTCGTCCTCGCCGCGACGCTCGCTGCCGTCTTCGGTTCGGGGCTGACGCCGCTCGCGAAGCCGGATGTCGCCCAGGCGTCGCAGTCGGTCGGCCGCAGCGCCGAGGACTATCTGCTCTCCCTGATCAACAACGCCCGATCGTCGAAGGGCCTCGCGCCGCTCCGGCTCGACACCCGCCTTCGCGATCTCGCCGAGTACCGCGCCGGCGTGATGTCCTCCACGAACACCATGAGCCACACGGTCGCCGGCTGCCTGTCATGCCAGCTGACCTCGCGCGGCATCCAGTGGTATTCCGAAGGCGAGGTCATCGCCTGGGACTCCTACTCCTATCCCACCGAGGCGATCAACGTCATCTTCAAGATGTGGCATGACGCCACGCATTGGCCGCTGCTCATGAGCTCGAAGTTCAACTACACGGGCGTCGGGGTCGTCCACAACAGCAATGGCAAGACGTGGGCCTCGATGGTGTTCACCGAGTCGGTCGATCACACCGGCCCGTGGCGCAAGTTCACCGGCAGCGGCCGCAGCGGCAACGACGTCTGGTGGTCGTGGTCAGGCGCCGACAACTGGCTCCAGACCCACACGGCCGGCTTCAAGAACTTCGATGTCGAGTACCGCGTCGGGAGCGGGACCTGGAGCCTGATCCGTTCCTGGACCACCTCCACCTACATCAAGCTCTACGACCGGCCCGCCGGCCACTACTACGGGCTGCGAGTCCGCGGCCGCGACAACCGCAACAACGTGTCCGCCTGGTCGTCCGAGCTCCGGATCTGGGTCCCCTGAGGTAGCGGCACCCTATCCTGACCGCGTGGCGCGCCACCCCTTCGCCGCGGTCAACCTCATCTCCGACCCGATCCACGGCTATGTCGAGCTGACCAAGCGGCTCTCGCATCCGGAGTCGACCGCGGCCGGCCTGCCGGATGAGGAAGCGGCCGAGGACGACCTCCTCGACACGGCCTGGCTCCAGCGCCTGCGGCGGATCAGCCAGCTCCAGAGCGCGCGCTGGGTCTTCCCGACCGCGGAGCACTCGCGGTTCACCCACGGCCTGGGCGTGATGCACCTCGCCGGACAGTGGGCGCGGTCGCTCCAGCCGACCCTGCGGTCGGCGCTCCCAGGACTCGCCCCCGGCGAGCCGATCCCGTCCGAGGGGCTCGTCGTCGAGACGCTCCGGGTCGCCGGGCTCCTGCACGACGTCGGGCATGGGCCGTTCGCCCACTTCTTCGATGATCAGGTGCTGGCGGCGTTCGCCGCCCCGGAGGATGCCCGCCGCGGAAGCGGAAAGCGGCTCTCCCATGAGGACCTCAGCCAGCTGATCATCGAGCGCGAGCTCGGACCGCTCATCGCCGGGCTGCGACGGGCGCCGGGCGCGACACCCGAGCGCGATGCCTTCGCCGACGGCGAGGCGATCGATCCCCGGTGGGTCTCGTTCCTCGTCTCGAAGCCGGCCCTCACGGACGCGTCCATGCCGGCCTGGGTCCGGCTTCTCCAGCCCCTCCTCTCGGGCGTCTTCACGGTCGACAACCTCGACTACGTCCAGCGCGACGCATTCTTCACCGGCGTCCGGGTCGGGATCGACGTCGAGCGGCTGCGGCGCTACGCCTTCGTGTCGGAGCGAGGCCTGACGCTGTATGAGCCGGGCGCGGCGGCCCTCGAAGGCTTCCTGAACGCTCGGCTGTTGCTCTACCAGGCGGTCTACTTCCACCGGACGGTCCGCGCGATCGACCTCGACCTGGGCGAGGTCTTCGAGCCGTCGATCCAGGCCCTGTTCGGCGTCGATTCACCGGCCGATCGGCTGGCCGGCTACGCCGACCTCGACGAGTACGCACTGCTCCATCAGGCGGCGCGCTGGGCCCGCGGGGAGGACGTGCTCAGTGGCGGCGCTCGGGCGGCGCCGGGCGACGGCCGGGTCACGCCGGGCGTGGCGGACGGCTGGCGCGGCATCCTCCTGCGGCGACCGCGCTGGCGCGCCGAGGCGGAGCACCGGGCGACTTATGAGGACGGTGGGTTCCCCGAGGCCGACGTGGCGGCGCTGGAGCGGCCGGGCGATCCCGCGGTGGTCGTCGATCAGGCGGTCGTCGACGCCCGGCCGGACGCCGGCGGGGCGCTCGCGATCGAAGCCCGCGACGGGCACCCGATGGCCCTCCGCGAAGCAATCGGCCGCGTCCCGGGCTATGCCCTCATCGCCCGCCGCTACCGCCGGATCTAGTCGGTCGCCTTCACGCCCCAGGCGTAGGTGATCCAGCCGGCCCTGAGTGGCGGCAGCACCTCGAGCGGATCGAGCCGGGCGATCTCGCCGGTCGGTACGTGGTAGCGCTTGACGTCCTTCGGGTTCGTCGCCCAGCGCTCCGGCTCGGCCGGGCTGTAGAGGCTGTAGTGGAGGTGGCAGCCGGTCGAATGGCCGCTGCTGCCCTCGAGCCCGATCCGCTGGCCGGCCCTGACGTGCTGGCCGACCGTGACGTCGATCCGCAACTCGTGGAGGTAGATGCTTCGATAGCCGTTGCCGTCGTCGATGACGATGACCCGGGCCTGGCTGCCCCACAGGCCCTTCGACGTGAGGTACGCGTCGTACGCCGCGAGGTTGCCGGTCCAGCCGAGGAGCGCGACGACGTGCCGCCCGGCGGCGATGACGGTGCCGTCATGGGCGGCGAGGATCGGCGCCCCGCAGAAGTTGGCGATGTCGATCCCGTCGTGGAACTCGCGGCCGTCGACGATGAACAGGCCGCCGTCCGACGGCCCGAAGTCCTGCGTGATCCGGGCGTGCTCGACCGGCCAGCGGTAGCCGGTCAGCTCGGGCACGCTGCCGTCGGCCGCGAGGACCCGACCCACCGTCGAGGGCGCCGTCAGGCTGCGAGGGGCGGTCATGTCGAGGTCGGCGGCGGCCTGGAAGGCGGCCCGCGGGTCGGCCATCCGCGACCCGTCGCCGAGGGCGCCCGCCGGAAGGATCGGCAGCGCCGCCGGCTGGCCGCCGACGAGCAGCGCCGACGCCAGCGCGATGACCGCCGGCAGTGTCAGCCGGATGCGGTGCGGACGGGATCGCCGGCGCTCGCGCTCGAGCCGCCGAACCTCGACAGCCGCACGCGAGGCCCGCGCGTCGGGAGTCCGCGGATGCGCATGCACGACGCGCGGCCGGGTGGTGCCGGGGACTGGCATCGGGCCGTAGGGTATCGGGCTACGTCGCCCGCATCTTGTTGCCCTTGGCATCGTGGGTCAGCTCCGCGAGGCCGAGGGCTTCCATCAGCGGCGGCAGGTACATCCCGAATCGGCCGCGATAGCCCTTGCGGAGCCCGTACCAGCCACCGACCGGATTCGACGCGTCGCGGCCCCAGGCCTCGACCGTGCCGGGCTTCGCCTCCTTCTGCTCGTCGGCCGCGCCGAGCTCCATCCAGTCGCCGTGGGCCTTGAGCATCGCGTGGAGATCGTCGATCGCCCGCTTGTCGTACCTGAGGGTCGTCGAGCCGACCTGGCAGACGATCGCTGGTGGATCTGCGGCGTCGTCGAGGTACATGAGGTACTCGGACGTGCCCGGCGGCGTCCTCAGGACCCATGGATCAGCCTTCGTGCCGCTGCCGGTCGCCATCTCGCCTCCTCCTCTCGGTCCCGTCACGCCGATGTCGTGCGCTACGCTACCGGCTCGCGCGCCCGTAGCTCAGCGGATCAGAGCATCTGACTTCGGATCAGAGGGTCGGGGGTTCGAGTCCCTCCGGGCGCGCCACGCAAGCTTTCGCGATCAGCCCGGGATCCTGAGCTCCGGCCACGCCTCGGCGCCGGCGGGTGGCGCGGGCCAGCTCGTCGGGACGATGCCAGCGATTTCCGCGAGATCCAGGATTCGGGCGTCGATCGTTCCGACATCCGGGTACTGCTCGCGGTGGGTGAGACCCAGATCCGGCTGCCCGAGGCTCGTGGCTGCCGGCTGGGTCAGGAGCAGGTACGGCCGGTAGCCGATCCGGTCACGGACCGTGTTCTTCAGGAGCCGGTGGGCAACGTTGACGGCCGGACCGATGAGGTCTGCCGCACCACCCATCGGCTGTCGGACTGCGACGCCGCGATGGATGACGGCCTTGAGGTCGAGGCCCGTGACCGCGAAACAGGCCGTGCATTTGTCGTCCCTGGCACTGATCGCGAGGACGTCCCGCCGTTCCGAGAACGTCCGGTACACCCCGCCGAGGTGGTCGATCACCGCGGGGCCTCGGCCGTCGAGCCGCTCCGCGGGCGCCGTCCCGAAGACGGCGTCGCCCTCGACCTTGACGAGCTCGAAGTCGGGTGACAGACCGTCGACGACGCCCTGGATGAGCTCGCCCAGGACGCGGTAGCCCGCCGGGAGGCCGGCGCTGAAATCCTCGCCGTGGGTCTCTCCGACCCCGCCAAGGAAGCGCGTGTAGCCGGAGATGTCGATCAGGACGAGATACCGGGCTGCGGCATCGCCTTGGACTTGCGGTGCAGGCTCCATCGTCCCGGAAGCCTAGTCCTCCGACGGCGACTGGACCCTGGTGCCCCGCGCCGCCCACGCCGTCGCCGTGATCTCGAACGGGCCTTCGCCGAGACGTTCGAGGCAGATCTCGCGGAGGCGGCCCCTGGCGGCGGAGTCGAGGCTGTCGACGAACGCGCCCGCCGGCCCGACCCGGCCGGTGAACGGCTGCCACCACTCCTCGAAGGTGGGGTGGTCGATCGTGACCGTGAGCGCGGCCGAATCGACCGCACCGAGCCCGGCGGCCTCGAACAGCTCGGCGAGGTGGCCCTCGCGAACCCCGGGCAGGGTCGACTCGTCATGGATCCCGGGCTGGAGGTCCCGGGCCGCAGCCCAGAACGCGGCCAGCGGCCCGTGCTCGCCAGCGTGATCCCAGACGCACGCCGAGACGACGCCGCCCGGCCGGGTCACCCGCGCCATCTCGGCGAGCCCGCCGACCGGATCCGACATGAAGTGAACGACGAGCTGGGCGACTGCGGCGTCGAACGCGCGGTCGGCAAACGGCAGTGATTCGGCGGATGCCTGATGGACCTCGACGCCCGGGTAC
>JBKPRF010000114.1:0-1778 GCA_046734475.1 Chloroflexota bacterium | reverse complement strand
ATGAGGAGGACCGCGAGCAGAAGCATCGCGGCGGTCCTCGTCGTGTCGACGGCCAGGTCGTGCAGGTGGTGCTGTTCCACGGCCGTCAGACGCCACACCCCGGCGATGTGTTGCGGTCTCGGCAATAGAACGTTTGTTCTATGCTGGAGGATCCATGGCAACGCCATATGCGGAGCTCCACTGCCACTCGAACTTCTCGTTCCTCGACGGCGCGTCGCCGGTCGAGGACCTCGTCGAGCGGGCGGTCGAGCGCGGCCTGTCGGGCCTCGCGATCACCGATCACGACGGGCTCTACGGCGTCGTGCGATTCGCCTCGGCAGCGCAGGAGGCGTGCCTCCGACCGATCATCGGGCTCGAGATCGAGCTCACCGATCCGGCCGTGCCGGATCCCGCGGGCGTGATCGTCCCGGCGCGACGCCGCCGGCGATCGGGCAAGGTCGCGCCGGCGCCGGGCTCGCTCGGCGGTCTCGAAATCGGGGCGACGTCGACCTCGATCGAGCTCCCGGTCGAAGGACTGCCGGCCAGGCCCCGACCGACCCGCGCTCGATTGCCCGGCCATCGATCGATCGTCAAGGAGGACCTTCGCGGCATCGGCGAGCGGCAGCGTGGGCCGCATCTGGTGTTGCTCGCGCGCGACGCGAATGGGTATCGAAGCCTGTGCCGGCTCATCTCCCGCGCGAATCTCGCCGGGACCAAGCGCGTGCCGCGGTTCAGCCAGGACCTGCTCGCCGGCCACACCGAGGGCCTCATCGCGCTGTCGGGCTGCCGCGAGGGCGAGATCGCGCGACGCCTGCGCGTGGGGGATCGCGCGGGAGCGGCCGCGGTCGCGCGCCGCTACGCGGAGCTGTACGGAGGCGGCGAGAGCCCGGCCTCGAGCGGCTTCCACCTCGAGCTCTCGCACCACCTCCTGCCCGACGACGACTGGCTCGTTGCCGAGACCGCCCGCCTGGCCGAGGAGCTCGGGCTGCCGGTCGTCGTCACGAACGACGTCCACTACGCCCGACCCGAGGATCGCGAGCTTCAGGACGTCCTGACCGGCATCTTCCACGGCCGGACGCTCGAGACCCTCGGCGACCTCCGCCGGCCCGACGGCGAGTCGTACCTCAAGTCCGGCGCCGAGCTCGCGGTCATGCCCCCGGCCGACGTCCTGGGCGGTGGTGACCCCCGGACCGCTCGAGCCTGGGCCGAGGGGATCGCCAACGCCGGGGAGATCGCGGCCGCCTGCTCGGTCGACCTCGGCTTCGAGCAGTACCGCTTCCCGGGCTTCCCCGTGCCGAAGAACGAGACGCCGTTCAGCTACCTCTCCGAGCTGTGCTGGGCCGGCGCCCGCCAGCGCTACCACCCGCTGACGCCGGCGGTCGTCAACCGGCTCGCCCACGAGCTCGGGGTCATCGAGCGGGCCGGGCTCGCCGAGTTCTTCCTCATCTGCTGGGACCTGATGCGGTTCGCGAAGGAGCAGGGCATCCCGGCCCAGGGCCGCGGCAGCGCCACGAGCTCGATCGTGTCCTACACGCTCGGGATCAGCCGGGTCGAGCCGATCGCCCACAACCTCCTGTTCGAGCGGTTCATCAACGAGGGCCGGACGACCTACCCGGACGTCGACATCGACTTCTCCTCCGAGCGCCGGGAGGAGGTCATCCAGTACGTCTACAACCGCTACGGCCCGGAGCACACGGGGATGGTCTGCAACCTCGTCACGTACCGGGCTCGGTCCGCGGTCCGGGAGGTCGGCTACGCCCTGGGCTTCCCGCGACCGCTCGTCGACCGCGTCGCGAAGG
>JBKPRF010000113.1:0-7602 GCA_046734475.1 Chloroflexota bacterium | reverse complement strand
CAGGACCCGTTTCTCGGCTAGCCACTCCTCGAGCGCGTCCTGGGCGGACTTGCGGGCGGAATCGGCGATGCCCACAGCGGCCGCGAGCCGGGAGGGCACGAGGGCCGGGTCACGAACGGTCTCGAGCGCGACGAAGAAGATGCCGTCGGGAAAGTGCTCGGCGGCGTTCGCCGCGACCTGCAGCGAGAGGCGGGTCTTGCCGGTGCCACCCGGTCCGGTCAGCGTGACGAGGCGATTCTCGCGGAGGAGCGCGCCGGCCTCCGCCAGCTCTGCCTCGCGACCGACGAACGAGGTCAGCTGGGTCGGCAGGTTGTTGGGCCGGGCGTCGAGCGAGCGGAGTGGCGGGAACTCCGCCGGGATGCCGTCGCCGACGACCTGGTGGAGCGGCTGCGGCTCGCCGATGTCCTTGAGGCGATGGCTGCCGAGCGACCGGAGCGTGACACCGTCCGGCAGGGCACCGCCGGCGAGGCTTCGGACGGTCTCCGAGACGACGATCTGGCCGCCGTTGGCCGCGTTCGCGATCCGGGCGGCGCGGTTGATGTCGAGACCGACCAGCGAGCCACCGGCACGGGTCGCTTCGCCGGCATGCATGCCCATCCGGACGCGCACCTCGACGCCGGCCGGCCAGGCCTCGCTTGCGAGTGCCCGCTGGGCGGCGACCGCCGCGAGGACGGCTTCGCGCGGGCTCTCGAACGTGACGAAGAACGAGTCGCCCTCGGTACCTTCCTCGTGCCCGCCGTGGCCCCCGAACGCCTCCCGGAGGATCGCGCGGTGACGCTCCCGGACAGGCGTATACACCGCGGTGCCGACCGCCTGCTCGAGACGCGTCGAGCCCTCGATATCGGTGAACAGAAAGGTGAGCGTTCCCTGGGAACCCGTGTTCCCGACGGCCGCGGGACGCTCGGCGGCCGTCCCGGTCATCAGTGCCGGACCGACTCGGAGACCTCGCGAAGGCGTGCCGCGACTCCACGCAGGATCGCGAGCGTCAACGCGGGCTGCTCCAGGAGGATCGCGTCGAAGTCCCACGACGCGAGGGCCAGGCAGCTCGTCGGCTCCTCGGCCGCCACGGTGGCGTTGCGCGGCATCCGGTCGAGGACCGACAGCTCCCCGAAGAAGTCGCCCGGCCCGAGCTTCGCGACGACCTCGCCGTCGCGGACGACACGCACGCCGCCGCTGACGATGACGAAGAAGCCCGTGCCGATCTCGCCCTGCCGGGCGATGACATGGTTGGCCGGGAAGTCGACCTGGGTCGCGCGCTGGGCGAGCATCGCGACGCCGTCGGCGTCGATGCCGCGGAAGAGCGGGCAGGCCGACAGGAGCTCGGCTCGGCTGGTCTCGGTGAGCGTCACCCGTGGATCGTACGCGATGCCGTCACCCGTCCAACGTTGCACAATCGGATGACGCGGCGCCGCCGCGGGCAATGGAGGGCACGATGGCCACCCGTGACGAGATCGCCGACGCAATCGCCGGCATGGCGATCTTCGCCGATCTGGCGCGACCACAGCTCATGGCCGCCGCCAGCCGGTTCGAGGAGGCATTCTTCGCCAAGGACGCCCGGGTCCTCCGCCAGGGCCTGACCGGCTCCGGGTTCTACGTGATCCTCGACGGTGAGGCCGACGTCGTCGCCGACGGCCAGCGCCTCGCGACCCTCGCCCGCGGCGACTTCTTCGGCGAGGTCAGCGTCCTCCTCGGCGAGCCGCCCACCGCTGACATCGTCGCCACCCGGCCGCTGCGCTGCATCGTCCTCGGCGGGCCGGACGTCGAGGGCTTCCTCGTCGACAACCCGCGGGTCATGTACCGGATGCTGCAGGCCTCGGCGCGCCGGCTCCGGAACGCCAACCGGCGCATGACGGCGAGCCAGTGAGCGACGGCGAGCCAGTGAGCGACGGCGAGCCCGCGGCCGACGGCTCCGGGGATCCCGGCAGCCGTCCGTTTCCGCCCGGCGAGTACCCGATCGTCGTCGTCGGCTCCGGCCCGGGCGCCCTCCAGACGAGCTACTTCCTGAGCCGCTTCGGGATCGACCACGCGGTGATCTCGGCCGACGCCGGGCCCGGCGGGATGTTCCGGAAGTGGCCGTTCTTCCAGCGCCTCCTGTCGTGGACGAAGCCCTACGGCGCGGGCGTCGAGCGTCACTCGCGGGCGTTCCAGCGCTGGGACTGGAACAGCCTGCTCGCCAACGAGCCGGAGCTGCGCGGGATCGCCCCCGAGTTCATGGACGGCACCTCGGACTTCCCGTCGCGGCCCGAGATGGAAGCGAACCTGACCGCGTTCGCCGAGCGGGCCGGGCTCCAGGTCCGGTACGGCTGCCGCTGGGAATCCACCCGGCGCGAGGAGACCGCCGACGGCGATCGCTTCACGCTCGTGACCTCGGACGGCGAGTATCGCTGTCGGTACGCGATCTTCGCGGTCGGCGTCGCCGAGCCGTACTCGCCCGGCACGCCCGGCATCGAGCTCGCGGTCCATTACGCCGACACCCGCGACGCCGAGACGTACGCCGGCAAGCGGCTGTTCATCATCGGCAAGCAGAACTCTGGGTTCGAGCTGGCCACGGGTCTCCTGCAGTGGGCGAGCCGGATCACCCTCTCGTCGCCGTCGCCCGCCAAGACGTCGGTCGAGACGCACACCCTCGTCGGGGTCCGGGCGCGCTACGTCCAGCCGTTCGAGGACTCGGCGCTCGGCTTCGGCGTCGACATCCTGTCGGCCAGCACGAAGGGCATCGAGCGGGGCAGGGACGGGGCCTTCCTCGTCAACCTCGAGCGCTCCGACAACGCGATGCCGTTCAGCCTCGAAGCCGACGAGGTGATCGCGGCGACCGGCTTCACCTGCCCGCTGCGGGATCTGCCCGCGCTCGGTGTGGCGACGTTCGGGCAGTCGAAGCTGCCGGCCCAGACCGACTACTGGGAGAGCGCGACCGTCCCGGGCATCTATTTCGCCGGGACCATCACCCAGGGCGCCGCGGGCCTGAAGAAGCACGGCATCCCGCCCAACTCCGGCGCGCTCCACGGCTACCGCTACAACGCCCGGGTCCTCGTGCACCATCTCGTCGAGGAGCACTTCGGCGTCGTGCACGATCGGCCGGAGCTGCCGGCCGGCGACCTCCGCGACCATCTCCTCGGCGAGGCGACCCGGGCGCCCGAGCTGTGGCACCAGAAGGCCTACCTCGCGAGCGTCGTGTCCCTCGACGATGCCGACGGCATCCGCAACATCGGGATCATGCCCCTCACCCGGTTCCTCGACGCCGGCGAGGGCGACGCGATCGCGATGACGGTCGAGGCCGACGGCTCGACGATCTTCCCGGTCGTGTACGTCCGGCGCGGCGGTCGCCACGAGGAGCACGCTCTCGAGCCCGATCCCCTGAACGATTTCGAAGGCCCGACATACCGGCGGGCGCTCGGCCAGATCCTCGATCGGGTGGTGCCAGGGGCCTCAGCGGCCTGACATGTCCGGCGCGTTCGTCGCCGGCGCGATCGCCGGCTATGCCATTGCGATTCCCGTCGGTGCCATTGCCGTGCTCATCATCGAGACGGGCATCCGGCGCGGGTTCCGGATCGCCGCGGCCGCCGGAGCCGGGGCGGCCACGGCGGACTTCGTGTACGCCACGCTGGCCATGGTCGGCGGGTCGGCCCTCGCCCCCGTGCTGGCCCCGATCTCGGTGCCATTCCGGATCGCGGCCATCGTCGCCCTGCTCTTTCTCGGCGGCCGCGGGCTCCTTCGTCTCTGGCGGGACCGACCGGAGAGCCAGGAGCGACGCGCGCCGGTGGCCGAGGCGGCAGACGCCGTCCCGCCCGGCGCCCGCCCGTCCGCCGACGCCGGGGCCACCGGGACGTACGCGCGCTACCTCGGGCTGACGCTCCTCAATCCCGCGACGGTCGTGTACTTCGCCGCCCTCGCCCTCGCGATCCCGAGCCTTGACGCGGAACCCCTGGCCCGGCCGGCGTTCGTGCTCGGAGCCCTGCTCGCGTCGCTGTCATGGCAGACGCTCCTCGCGGGGATCGGGGCGATCGCCCACCACCGCCTGCCGCCGCGCTTCCAGGCGGGAATCAGCCTGCTCGGGAACCTCGTGATCTGTGGCTTCGCTGTGACCCTGGCCCGGTCGCTGCTGCCGGGCAGTTAGCGAGCTGCCGGGCCGTCAGGCCGTGGTGGGGGAGCCGCCGCCGGCTAGGCCGCGTCGGCGTCCTCGAACAGGTCCGCGTCGTCGCTCTGACCCGCCTCGCCGCCGCCGAAGATGTCGTCGCCCATGAGCCGGTAGATGCCCCAGGCGGGGACGGCGCCGAGAAGTGGGCCGGCGATATAGGCCCACAGGTGCTCGTAGTTGCCGGCGACGATCGCCGGCCCGACCGAGCGAATCGGGTTCACCGACGCGCCCGAGATCGGGATGCCGACGAAGTGGATCATGACCAGGGTGATCGGGATGACGAAGACGGCCTGCGAGGCGGTCCGGGCAGAGGCCGAGAGGATCACGCAGACGAAGACCGTCGTGAGGATGACCTCGACGCCGAAGATCTGGATGTCGTTGAGGGTGCTGGCCGGCGAGTTCCGGGTGAGGTCGACGACGTCCTTGCCGAAGAGCACGAGGACGAGCAGCGAGGCGACGACCGCGCCGATGGCCTGCGCCACGAGGTAGCCGATCGAGCCGACGATGTCGATCCGGCGATCGATGAGCGCGGCGAGGGTCACGGCCGGGTTGAAGTGCGCGCCGGAGATGTGGCCGAACATCACGATCCCGGCAAGCAGGGCGAACCCGAAGCCGAACGGCACGACCAGCAGTGGCGGGAGCCCAATGCCGTTCGACCCGACGATCGAGAGCGAGCCGAAGAACACCAGCACGAAGGTGCCAAGGAGCTCGGCGACGAGCGCTCGAGGATTCATCGACCGGAAGGATACCGGCCCGCAGCGGCCCGCAGCAGGACCATGTCGCGCCACGCCCGCGCGAGCACCTCGACCAGCTCGAGCCGGTCGACCGCCTGGTCGAGGCCGCGGATGAGCCTCTCGGTGGCTGCTCCGACCGGCCCGTTCGGCCGGTCTCCCTCGCCGCCGACCGCGACGGCGCCGTGGCGCTCCAGGATCACGGCGTTCGGGACTGGCTCGGGGGCCGCCGTCAGGGCGGCAGCGACGCGTCCCGCGAGCTCGGTGCTGCCTGGCTCGCCGAAGGGCAGGACCTCGAGGCGGGGCAGGAAGAGCGCGGTCTCGGGTAGCGCCGCGGGGTCGGGCGCGATGCCGGCCAGCGTGAGGGCCATGGTCGCCGGCAGGTGGGCGTGAGCGACCGAGGTCGCGGCCGGTCGAGCCGTCAGGACCGCGCGGTGGATCGCCAGGTCGGAAGTCGGGCGAAGCGCGCCGGGCCGCATGTCAGCGCTCGGCGTCTCGCTCCCCGCGACCGCCAGCTCGACGATCACCAGGTCCGCCGGCTCGAGCTCATCCTTCCGTCGCCCGGACGGCGTGACCAGGAGCCGGTCGCCGGGCAGCCGGATGGAGAGATTGCCCTCGCCGGCGGCGATCAGCCCGCGCCCCCCGAGCCGCCTGCCGGCGGCGACGAGCGCCGCACGGAGTCGCGCTTCGTCAACCGTCGCGTCGGGGCCGGGCATGGCCTGAAGCCTAGCCGCGGCCGGGACGCGCTACGCGGCAGCCGGAATGGGGTATGTCGACGCCGGATCGGCGGCCAGCTCGAGGTCGATCCCGCAGTCGTCGCAGTGGATCGGACCGTCGAGCGACTCGACGAGCGCCATGGTCTCGCAGCAGGGAAGCTGGATCTCGGTCATGGCCCGAACGGTGGGGTCACGGAGTGCCACCTTGTCTGTCACGATGAGCCGGCCATGCCCAGGTTGTCCCTCGACGTCCCGGCGATCGAGGTCACCGATCTCCGCAAGCGCTACGGCGCGATCGAGGCCCTCGCCGGCCTGACGATGACCGTCGAGCGGGGCGAGGTCTTCGGGTTCCTCGGCCCGAACGGCGCCGGCAAGACGACGACGGTCAAGCTGCTGCTCGGGCTCGCCCGGCCGACGGGCGGCGGGGGCAAGGTTCTCGACGCCCCGATCGGCGACCTCATGACCCGGCGTAAGATCGGCTACCTGCCGGAGCTCTTCAGGTACCAGCCGTGGCTCAAGGCGCGCGAGGTCCTGGCGCTCCACGCCGAGCTCATGCACCTGCCTCGGAACCGTCGCAACGCCGAAGCCGACACGGCCCTCGGCCTCGTCGGGCTGTCCGATCGGGCGGACGACGTTGTCGGGAAGTTCTCGAAGGGCATGCAGCAGCGGCTCGGCCTGGGCGTGGCGCTCATCGGTGAGCCGGCCCTCGTCGTCCTCGACGAGCCGACGTCGGCCCTCGATCCGCTCGGCCGGGTCGATGTCCGGAGCATCGTTCGGGCGGCCGCCGCCCGCGGCGCCGCCGTCTTCCTGAACTCGCACCTCCTCAGCGAGGTCGAGCAGGTCTGCGACCGTGTCGCGATCATCGATCACGGCCGCGTCGTGGCGAGCGGCCCGCTCGACGATGTCCTCGGCCAGTCGGAGACCCAGATCCGCCTGACCGGCCTCAAGCCAACCGATCTCGCGGCGGTCGAGTTCTTCGGACCGCCGACGCTGGAGGACGACGTCCTGACGATCCGGCCGATGGGCGGCGAACGGGTCCACGAGCTCGTCGCCATGCTCGTGAAGATGGGCGTCCAGGTCCACGAGGTCCAGTCGGGCCGCGGCTCGCTCGAGCAGCGGTTCCTCGAGCTCATCGCCCGCGACCGGTCGATCAGCGGTACTCCGTCCGGGGAGCGGATCCGATGATCACGATCGCCCGGCTGACAATCGGCGAGACTGCCCGCAAGCGGATCCTGTACGTCCTGATCGCGCTCGCGATCGCCGCGGTGGTGCTCACCGGATGGGGCGTGTCGCTCCTCCTCGGCGCCGCTCAGGAGGCGCACGCCACCGACCTCCAGATCAGGCTCGGCGTGTCGCAGGTCCTGATCTTCATCGCCTTCCAGTTCGGCTTCGTGCTCGCGATGACCGCGGCATTCCTCGGCTCGCCGGCGATCGCCGGCGACCTGGAATCGGGGGTCGCCCAGGCGATGCTCGCGCGCCCGATCCGGCGATCCGCGTACCTCCTCGGCCGGTGGCTGGGCCTCGCGATCGTCGTCGTGATCTACACGGCCGTCTCGGGCTTCCTCGCGATCCTCGCCGTCGCGATCGTGTCCGGCTACCAGCCACCGAACATCGTCACCCCGATCGCGTACCTGGCGGGCCAGGCGCTCATCCTCCTGACGCTCACCGTCGTGCTCTCGACCCGCCTGCCCGCGATCGCCGGCGGTGCGATCGCGGTCGTCGCCTACGGCATCGCCTGGCTGGCCGGCGTCCTGGGCCATATCGGCCTGGCGATCGGCACGAACGGCCTCGTCGGGGTCAGCGACCTCGTCCGGGTCCTGCTGCCGACGGACACCCTGTGGCAGGGCGTGGTCTACGGCCTCGAGCCGTCATTCGTGCTGCAGACCGCGGGCCAGGCCCAGATCGCCCAGGGCAACCCGTTCTTCGCCGCCGAGCCACCGCACCCGGCCTACGTCGTGTGGGCCGCGGCCTGGGTCGTGCTCGCGCTCGTGCTCGGGATCGTCCTGCTCCGGCGCCGGGA
>JBKPRF010000112.1:0-4382 GCA_046734475.1 Chloroflexota bacterium | reverse complement strand
CGACCAGACCGCCCGCTGCGACCAGGCCGTGCCCTCGCCCGGCGACGTCGAGCAGTGGGCCGGCCCGTCCGGCAGCGTGGCGATCCTCCACTCCACGGACGGCAAGCTCGCCTGCGCCCTGGCGGGCCGCTTCGGCCTCCTTGGCAGCCCTGACCGGGTGAAGGCCGCGATCGCCGCGCACGCCAACCACTCCGGCATGGACACAAGCGGCCCATATCGAACGGCTCGCGATCGCCTTGGTGGCGACCGGCTCGCGACGATGTACGTCGCGAAGGCCGGCCTGCTTGCCGGTGCGCCGTTCGCGAGCGACCTGCCGCTCGCCTCGAGCGGCGTCACGGCGGCCATCGACCGGATCCCGGAGTGGGTGATGAGCGGCATCGGGGCGGAGGACGACGCGCTCGTGGCCGATCTCGTGACCGGCCCGCTGCCGCGGTCGACCGACGCGGCCGGCACGCCGCTGCCGACCGCGCCCCCGGCGCACAAGAGCCGGATCGCGCCGATGCTGCCGGCGGACACGCTGGCCCTCGTCGACGTCCACGGCGCGGGTGTCGCGCTCCACAACGGGCTGGCCCAGCTCCGGAGCGATCCCAGCCTCGCGCCGTCCCTCGCCCAGGCCGAGAGCTCACTGGAGGCGCTCGGCGGGATCGACGCGCTCGTCGGCTGGGTCGACGACGCCGGCATCGCCGTCGTGCCTGACGGGTCTGCCGCGAACGGCGGCCTCGTGGTCGTCGCGGCCGACGAGGCGACCGCCGGCGCGAAGGTCGCCCAGCTCAAGAGCCTCCTGGCCATCGTCGCGCTCGGCGGCCAGGGCCAGATCACGCAGACGCAGATCGCGGGCGTCGACGTGACCGTGCTCGACATCGGCAACCTGGGCGGCCTGCTCCAGGGCCTGCCCGGCGCGCCAGGTGGGTCCAGCCTGCCGATCCCGGCCGGCCAGGCCGTGAAGATCGCGTTCGCCGCGAAGGGCGCCGCGATCCTCGCCGGCGGCGAGGCCTTCGTCCGCCGCACGCTCGAGACCCAGGCCGGCGCCTCGCTGGCCGAGTCGCCCGGCTACACCCGCGCGCTCGGTCGCGCATCGGCAGAGAACCTCGGCCAGGTCTACGTCGCGGCGTCGCAGGTCGTGTCGCTGGCCCGCGGGCTCATGCCCGCGACGGGCCAGGGCACCTTCGATACCGATGTCCAGCCGTATCTCGCGCCGTTCGATGCCCTCGTCATCACCACGTCGATCGATCGCGACGGTGTCCGGATGCGGCTCGTCGCGACCGTCAAGTAAGGTTCCCCAGCCCAGCACATCAGGAGGACGCACCAGCCCATGGCCGTACGCATCAGACTCACTCGCGTCGGCGCGAAGAAACAGCCCGCCTACCGGGTCGTCGTCGCCGATTCCCGCAGCGCGCGCGACAGTCGCTCGCTGGAGACGATCGGGCACTACAACCCGCGGACCGATCCGATCGAGCTCCACATCGACGCCGACCGGGCGAACGCCTGGCTGGCCAAGGGTGCCCTGCCGACCGACACGGTCGCCCGGCTGCTCCGGAACGCGGGCATCCTGCCCGCGGCCAAGTAGGAGGCCGCGATGGCAGCCAAGGAGCTCGTCGAATACGTCGCCCGGTCGCTCGTCGACGATCCCGACGCCGTCAAGGTCACGGCGATCGATGACGACGAGGGAACCGTCATCGAGCTGCATGTCGCCGAGGACGACATGGGCAAGGTGATTGGACGGAACGGCAGCGTGGCCAAGGCGCTCCGGACCCTGCTCAAAGTCACCGCGGCCCGCGAGGGTGGCTCGGTCACGCTCGAGATCCTCTAGGCCGGATCGCTGAGCGCCACTCGTCTCGTCGTCGGGCGCGTCCGCGGCGTCCACGGTCTCCGCGGCCTCGTCCGGGTGGAGGTGCTGACCGACCACCCGGAGGACCGCTTTGCGCCCGGCGTCGTGCTGCACCGCGAGGGCAGCGACGCGCCACTGACGATCGTCAGCGCCGCGCCGGTCGAGGACGGTCCCGGCTGGCGCGTCGGGTTCCGCGAGGTCCGCGATCGAGCGGCGGCCGACCGGCTGCGCGAGGCCTATCTCGAGATCGCCGCCGACCGCGAGACCCAGCTCGCCGCCGGCGAGGCCTGGTGGCACGAGGTCATCGGCGCCGAGGTCCGCGGCGAGGGCGGCCGCTTCCTCGGCCGGGTCGCCGACGTCTACCGGGCCGGCGAGGCCGAGGTCTACGTCGTCCGCGGCGGGGACGTCGGGGAGTTCGACCTGCCGGCGGTCCGGACCGTGATCACGTCCTTCGAACCGCGCGGCGCCGGCATCGTCGTGGACGAGGCGGCCCTCGATCTGGCCGCGCCTGTCGTCGACGCCGCCGTGAAGCGCCCGCGCAAGCCCCACCGCTGGTCGCGCCACGGCAAGGGCGCCACAGCCGGGGGCGACGGCGGCGATGGCGGCGGGGGAGGCGGGACGGCATGACCCTCGAGATCGACGTCGTCACGCTCTTCCCGGCGATGCTCGAGGCGCCCCTCGCCGAAAGCATTCCCGGCCGGATCCGGGAGCAGGGCCTGGCGACGGTCCGGCTCCACGACCTGCGGCAATGGGGCCTCGGCCGGCACCGCAGCGTCGACGACACGCCGTACGGCGGGGGCGCCGGGATGGTGCTCCGGCCCGAGCCGGTCGCGGCCGCGATCGACGCGCTGCGCCGCGCGGACTCGATCGTGATCCTGATGGACCCGGGCGGCCGGCGCTTCGACCAGGCGACGGCACGCGCGCTTGCGGCCAGCGCCCACCTCGTCCTGCTCTGTCCCCGCTACGAAGGTGTCGACGACCGGATCCGCGGGCTCGTCGATCTCGAGCTGACGATCGGTGATTACGTCCTGACCGGGGGTGAGATCCCGGCGCTCGTCGTCATCGACGCGGTCATCCGGCTGCTGCCCGGCGCGATCGACGCCGCGTCGACGATCGAGGAGTCGTTCAGCAGGGGCCTCCTCGAGTACCCCCAGTACACCCGCCCGGCGGAGTTCCGCGGCGAGGGCGTGCCGGAGGTTCTCGTCGGCGGCAACCACGAGGCGATCCGCCGGTGGCGGCTCGAGGCGGCCGTCCGGCGGACGCTCGACCGGCGGCCGGACCTGCTCGAGGCCGAGCCGGCCGACCCCGAGGCCGCGGCGGCGCTCGCCCGCCTGCGATCCGGCTGAGAGCCGTGCTATGCTCCGCCGCCGGCCGTCCAGCCGATCCAGACTGATCCAGCCTCGCGCAGCCGTGGGCTGCGTCCTGACAGGGAACTCCACCCCGTGAACGTCCTCGACGAGATCGTCGCCGACCAGATCCGCAGCGACCTGCCCGAGCTCGCGCCCGGCGATACGGTGCGCGTCGCGGCCAAGGTCGTCGAAGGCGGCAAGGAACGCGTCCAGGTCTTCGAGGGCACGGTCATGCGCCTTCGCGGCGGCGGCATCGCCCGCTCGATCACGGTCCGCAAGATCGCCAGCGGCGTCGGCGTCGAGCGGACGTTCAAGGTCAACAGTCCCCGGATCGAGAAGATCGACGTGGTCCGCCACGGCCAGGTCCGGCGGGCCCAGCTGTACTTCCTCCGGGATCGGGTCGGCAAGGCCGCCACGCTGCGCGAGCGGCGCGGCAAGTCCTGACCGCTCGGCCCGCCGAGCGGGTCTGCTGACAGCCGGCTGACAGCCGGCGCCAACCGCCTGGCGCTACCCTTGGGCCCGATGGCGGCCCAGGTCCCCTCGCTCCGCTTCGAGCGCCGCCTCTGGAACGACGGCATCGAGCGTGTCGTCGGCGTCGACGAGGTCGGTGTCGCACCCACCTGCGGAGCGGTCGTCGCGGCTGCGGTGGTCATCCGCCCGAACAGTCACCGCATTCGCGGCGTCCGCGACTCGAAGACGCTCTCGCCGCTGCAGCGGGATCGGCTCGCGCCCCTGATCCGCCGGAAGGCCGTCTCCGTCGGCGTCGGGGCCGCCTCGGTTCGCGAGATCGACCAGCTCAACATCTACCACGCGACCCATCTCGCGATGCGGCGCGCGATCGCCCGGGTCGGCGGCCACGATCACGTCCTCGTCGACGGCAACCGGATCGCCGGGTTCGAGCACCAGGTCGGGCCGTACACGGCCATCGTCGACGGCGATGCCCGCTGCTACTCGATCGCGTGTGCGTCCGTGGTGGCCAAGGTCATCCGCGACCGGATGATGACGCTGCTCTCGGCGCGCTAT
Organism: Chloroflexota bacterium; assembly: GCA_046734475.1. GTDB lineage: Bacteria > Chloroflexota > Limnocylindria > Limnocylindrales > CSP1-4 > UBA5189. Next base: position 182 of record JBKPRF010000112.1, on the reverse strand, counting down.
CCGGGGTACGGCTGGGAGCGCAACCAGGGCTACGCCACGCGCGAGCACCGCGTCGCGATCCGGGCGCTCGGCCTGACGCCGTTCCACCGCCGCAGCTTCCTCGCCCTGCAGCGGACACTCGCCGGGGACCAGCTGCCGCTCGACCTCTTCGAGGAAGGCGCGACCATCCTCGACCAGGCGAC
>JBKPRF010000111.1:0-2059 GCA_046734475.1 Chloroflexota bacterium | reverse complement strand
GGCGATGACCGTGATCTGGGTGCCGGCGTGGGTGATCGCGGCCTTGCCGAGCGGCGCCGTGTAGTCGGTGTCGGGCACGTCGCCGCGGACCGAGCGGTACATCTTCTTGTGCTCGAAGAACAGCACCGGGTCGTTGTCGCGGATCGAGGTCCGGAGCAGGCCCTTGGCGTCATATGGGGTCGATGGGATGACGACCTTGAGGCCCGGCACGTGGCTGAAGAAGGCCTCGACCGACTGGGAGTGGTAGAGCGCCCCGTGGACGCCGCCACCGTATGGCGCGCGAACCGTCATCGGGATGGCATAGGCGTTGTTCGAGCGGTAGCGGAGGCGGGCCGCCTCGGAGACCAGCTGGTTGAACGCCGGCATGATGAAGTCCGCGAACTGGATCTCGGCCACCGGCCGGATGCCGTTCATCGCGGCCCCGATCGAGGCCCCGACGATCATCGACTCGGTCAGTGGCGTGTCGATGACCCGGTCGTCACCGAACTCGGCCCACAGGCCGTCCGTCGCGAGGAACACCCCGCCCTTCTTGCCGACGTCCTCGCCGAGGACGATGACCGAATCGTCGCGGCGCATCTCCTCGAAGAGGGTGTCGCGAATCGCCTCGATGAAGGTCTTGGTCGCCATCAGCGCGTGCCCGCCGGACCGGTGGCCCCGGGATCGGCCGCCGGCACCGCGTTCGCGTCCATCTCGGCGTCGGCGTCGTGCTCCGAGCCGAAGCCCCACGACGGCGGCGTCTCGCCCGGCCAGTCCTCGGCGTAGACCCACTTCATCGCGGTCTTCGGGTCGGGGTCGGGGGCGTTCTCGGAATACTCGGTCGCCTCGTCGACCTCGGCCTTGATCTCCGCCTCGAGCTTCTGCAGCACGTCGTCGGTGAGGACCCCGGCCTCCTGGAGCTGCTTCCGGAACTTCGGCACGGGATCCTTCGACGACAGGCCGGCGAGCTCCTCGGGGTCGCGGTACTTCGTCTGCTGGTCGTCCGACGAGTGGGCGGTGAGCCGGATGACCTTGGCTTCGATGAGGGTCCCGCCCTCGCCGCGGCGGGCCCGGTCGACCGCCTCCTTCGACGCCTTGTAGCACTCGAGGACATCGGAGCCGTCGACGACGACGCCGGGCATCCCGTAGCCCTCGGCGCGAATCGCCACGTCCTCGACCGGCAGCTGCTTCGAGACCGGAACGCTGATCGCGTAGCCGTTGTTCTCGACGACGAGGATGAACGGCAGCTTGTGGACGCCGGCGAAGTTCAGGCCCTCGTGGACGTCGCCCTGGTTGGCACTGCCCTCGCCCAGCGAGCTCATCGCGACCTGGCCGGTCTTGCGGATCTTGGCCGCCAGCGCGATCCCGACGGCGTGGAGCATTTGGGTCGCGACCGGCGACGACAGCGACACGAGGTGGTTCTCGATCGAGCCGTAGTGGCCCGGCATCTGGCGCCCGCCGGACGAGCGGTCGATCGCCTTGGCGTACTGCGCGGTGAGGATGTCGCGCGAGGTCATGCCGAACGTCAGGCAGGTCGCGATCGAGCGGTAGAACGGCGCGAACCAGTCGGTCTTGGGATCGAGCGGCCAGGCGATCCCGACCTGGGCGCCCTCGTGGCCCTGGCCGCTGATCACGAACGGGATTCGGCCGGCGCGGTTCAGGACCCACATCCGTTCGTCGACCGCGCGGGCCGTCGCGACCAGGCGGTACATCCGGATGAGGTCGTCGTCGCTCAGGCCGACGGAGCGGGCGAGGTCCGAAGCGGCCCTGGTCGCCATCAAGTCCTCATTCTCGCCGTTAGAAGTTGATCGAGCGCCCGTCGACCGCGAGGGCCGCCTCGCCCACGACCTCGCTGAGCGTCGGGTGGGCGTGGGTCGAGCCGCCGATCTCCCAGGGCGTGGCCTCGAGCTGGAACCCGAGGGACGCCTCGGCGACGAGGTCCGTCGCGTGCGGCCCGATGAGGTGGACGCCCAGCGTGTCGCCCGTCTCGGTGTTGCCGATGACCTTCGCGAAGCCCTCGTACTCGCCGCCGATGACCGCCTTGGCGATCGCCTGGAACGGCACCTTGCCGACCTTGTACGCG
>JBKPRF010000110.1:0-6479 GCA_046734475.1 Chloroflexota bacterium | reverse complement strand
CTCCAGGGTCGGGTCTGCGCGCGACGCCCGGGCGCCGGCTCGGGGATCCGTCGCGACGACGCTGGCGCCGGCCGCCCGGAGGTGGGCCACGAGCGCGAGGGCCGGCGATTCCCGGACATCGTCGGTGTTGGCCTTGAACGCCAGGCCGAGGACCGCGACCCGGCGCCTTTCGAGCGAGCCGCCGAGCAGCCCGGCCAGGCGGGCCACGATCGCCGCCTGGTGGGTCCGGTTCGAGCCGCCGATCGAGTCGATGAGCGGTGCGTCGACCGCGAGGCGTCGCGACTCCGCCGCGAGGGCGTCGGCCTGCTCCGGCAGGCACGAGCCGCCGAAGCCCGGTCCGGCGTCGAGGAACGCCCGGCCGATCCGGGCGTCGACGCCGATCCCATCCGCGACCGACCGGACGTCGGCGCCGACGGCCTCGCTGAGCCGCGCGAGCTCGTTGGCGAACGCGATCTTCATGGCGAGGAACACGTTCGACGCGAGCTTGATGAGCGCGACGGACCCGGCGTCGGCCACGATCCGCTGGGCCTGGATGCCCTCGTACAGCTCGAGCGTGCCCCGCGCCGCGGTCTCGTCCCGGGCTTCGACCCAGCCCGTGATCAGCCGGTCCGGCCGGTCGAAGTCACGGAGCCCGGAGCCCTCGCGCATGAACTCGGGATTCGTGACGAGGGCGGCCCGGTCGGTCCGGCCGCCGCGAAGCGCGGCGAGCGCGGCCGGCCCATCCAGCGGCAGGGTCGACCGGACGACGATCGTGTGCGTCGGGCCGGTCGCCTCGAGGAGCCCCGCGACCGCCGCTCGGACATGGGCCAGCGACAACGGGCCATTGGCCTCGGTCGGCGTGTTGACGCAGACGAACGTGAATCCCGCGCCCGCCGGCGGCCGGGCCTCGGTCGTGAACCGCAGTCGCGGCCTGAGCTCGACGAGCGCCTCTCGGAGGCCGGGCTCGAAGATCGGGGGCTCACCCGCCTGGAGGCGCTCGATCCGGCCCGCATCGATGTCGGTCACGGTCACGTCGTGGCCGAGCTTCGCGAGACCGACCGCGGTCACCAGGCCGACATGGCCCGCGCCGACGAGGAAGAGCTGCATGCTGTCGGAGGCTACCGTGCCCCGCGGCCTACCGCTGCAGACCCGAGAGCATCGTCCCGAGGTCCGCGCCGTAGATCCCCCGCTCCACCCGCTCGACGATGACCGTGTCGAACGGCCCGAGAATCCGGGCGAGCTCCGGATGGTTGCCCATGTCGCCGACATGGACCCATGTCGCGTTCGCGAAGAAGGGCGCCACGAGCCCGACGTCGATCCCGAAGAAGCTGTCGTACAGGATCAGGGTCCGGCCCGGGGCGACGGGCTCCGGCCCGCCCGTCGTCGTCCGGAAGATGGCGCGAGCGTTGTGGATCGCGACGGCCACCGGCACGTCCGTCTGGTGCACGGTCATCGCCGGCCGGACCGTTACCCCGGTCGTCGTCTCCGATCGTCGCAGGCCCATCTGTGCCGCGAGCTCGTCGGACCGCCGGGCGCTGCCGCCGAGGACGATGTCGGCCTCGTTCCACAGCGCCGGGTCGATCGAGGTCACGAGCGACCGGATGACCTGGACGGCCCCGAGCGGCGTCCAGTGGGAGTCCTGCGCGAAGTACAGCGGCGTCTCCGGCTGCGTGACGCGGGCCTGTTCGAGGGCGGTCCAGCCGTCGACGCCCATGGCCCCGAGCGCCGCGAGCCCGGCGCGCAGCGCGGGCCGGCCGGTCTCCGAGCAGGGCGCCGGAAAGGGATCCTCGAGGACCTTCTCCGGGTAGATGTCGCGCTTGTCGGGAATCGCCACGAACCGCAGCGTCAGCTTCGTCCCGATCGAGGCGGCTGCCGCGTCCATGGCGGCGACGACCTGGCCGGCGCTGAACGTGCAGGCCGGCTCGAACTCGCCGCGGGTGAACAGCCAGCCGTCGCGGCCCCGCAGCACCTGCGGGTTGCCGGTGCCGCCGGACAGCCAGTACGCCTCGCCGCGGACGCGGATCGCATAGGGCCTGACGAAGACGTTGTCGGCGATGAACGCATCGACACCCCGGAACCACGAGCCATCGAGGAGCCCGGAGGCGGTCACGATCGGCATCCGCGCCAGCGGCCGGTTCTCGATCGGGTGCGGGCGGAGGCCGGCAAGGAGCAGCGCCCAGGGGACGAGCAGCCCGAGCAGCGTCGCGACGAGGACGACGCGGTCGAAGCGTCGCCACGCGCGGGTCGGCGCGCCCTGCGGCAGGTGGGCCGTCGCCGCCGACCGTTCGGGCGCGAACGGCAGGCGCTCCCGGTGGGGATGCTCGGTGTCGGGCATCAGAACTGGAAGTACAGGAACGGGCTGAAGTTGCCCGTCAGGACGATGACGATCGCGGCGGGCAGGAGCACGGCGGCCGTCGCGAGCCGGAGGATGCGGTTCGAACGCTGCGCCGGCCGCTCGAGCTGGACGCCCGTCACCCAACCCGCCGGTATCAGGGCAGAAGCGACCCCGATCGCCAGCGCGACGAGCGCGATCGGCTCCATGGCGATCGCAACGTCCGGCGGAAGGGTGCCGGCCGGACGCAGGAACGCGCCGTAGTAGCCGATGGCGTAGTCGACCGTCGGTGAGCGGAAGAGGACCCAGCCGGCGACCACGAGCAGGATCGTGACGGGCTGCCAGTACCGCGCCCGGGGCGCCGTGCCTCGTCCCGCACCCGTGGCCCGCTCGATGAGCAGCAGCATGCCGTGCCAGGCACCCCACACGACGAACGTCCAGTTCGCGCCGTGCCACAGCCCGGTCGCAAGGAACACGATCAGGAGATTCCGGAACGTCGCGAGGCTCGAGCCGCGGTTGCCGCCCAGCGGGATGTACAGGTAGTCCCGGAACCACCGCGACAGCGACATGTGCCAGCGCCGCCAGAACTCGGTGATCGAGCGCGAGGCATACGGCCGGTTGAAGTTCTCGGGGAACCGGATCCCGAAGAGCAGCGCGAGCCCCAGGGCCATGTCCGAGTAGCCGCTGAAGTCGAAGTACAGCTGGACCGTGTAGGCCGCGATCCCGAGGCCCGCGACGCCGGCCGACAGGAGATCGGTCGGCGTCGCGAAGACCGCGTTCGCGATGGGCGCGACGGCGTCGGCGATGAGGACCTTCTTGGCGAGGCCGAGGGCGAAGCGGTAGAGGCCGGCCGCTGCCGCGTCGACCGTCTCGCGCCGATCGACGAGCTGGTCCCGGATCTCATGGAACCGGACGATCGGGCCGGCGATGAGCTGCGGGAAGAACGCGATGTACAGGCCGAAGTCGACGGGCGCGACGAGGTGGCGGGCGACGCCTCGGTAGATGTCGACGAGGTAGCTCAAGGCGTGGAACGTGAAGAACGAGATCCCGATCGGCAGGAGGATCGGGGCCCACGGGATCGTCGGGATGCCGGCCGCTTCGAGCCCGCCGTTCCAGGTCGAGATCGCGAAGTTCGCGTACTTGAACCACGCGAGCAGGGCCAGGTTGACGACGACGCCGAGCGCGAGGAGGCGGCGCGCCATGGGCCTGTCGCCCGCGTCGACGCGCCGTTCGAGCTGGAGGCCGACGACGTAGTTCGCGGCGATCGAGGCGACCAGCCCGACCACGAAGATGCCGGCGCCCCAGGCGTAGAAGAGGAGGCTCGCGACGAACAGCCACGCATTCCGGACCCGGCGCGGCGCGAGGTGGTAGGCGATGACGACGGGCGGCAGGAAGAAGAAGAGGAAGGTGACCGAGGAGAAGACCACGGCCCCGAACGATACGGGAGCCCTGCGGCTGACGAGCCATCGCTTCGTTGCCGCGCGGCTCGATAGACTCGCCGCGATGGACGACCGCCGGATCGCCGTGATCGGGCTCGGCTACGTCGGCCTGCCGCTGGCGATCGCGTTTGCCGAGGCGGGTCGCGACGTGGTCGGCGTCGATTCGAGCGCCGCCCGGGTCGAGCAGCTCGAGGGTGGCTCGTCACCGATCGATGACGTCGACGACGCCCGTCTCGGCGCAGCCCTCGCGGGCGGCCACTTCCGTGTCGTCCACACGGACGAGGCCAGGCTGGCGGAGGCCGACGTCGTGTTCGTCTGTGTTCCGACGCCGATCACGGAGTCAAAGGACCCCGATCTTGGCGCGGTCACCGCTGCCGCCGAGCGAGTCGCGCGGGAGCTGCGGCCCGGCCAGCTCGTCGTCCTGCAGTCGACCACGTTCCCCGGCACGACGACCGGGCCCTTCCGGGCGGCCCTGGAGCGCGGCGGCCACCAGGCGGGTTCGACGTTCGACCTGGCATTCGCGCCCGAGCGGGTCAACCCGGGCGATCCCGCGTCGGCCTCGCGGGCCGTGCCGCGCCTCGTCGGCGGCACGACGCCGGCGGCCACGAAGCGAGCCGCCGCGGTCCTCGGGTCGATCAACGACCGCGTCATCGAGCTCTCGTCGCCGGACGTCGCCGAGCTGGCGAAGGTCCTCGAGAACGTCTTCCGGAACGTGAACATCGCGCTGGTGAACCAGCTCGCCCTGCTGTGCGAGCGGATGGGCCTCGACGTCTGGGAGGTCATCGACGCGGCCGCCACGAAGCCGTTCGGCTTCATGCGCTTCGCGCCGGGCCCGGGGGTCGGCGGCCACTGCATCCCGGTCGATCCCTACTACCTGTCGTGGCGCGCTCGCGAGTTCGACTTCGTGGATCGCTTCGTGGAGCTCGCGGGCGACATCAACCTGGCGATGCCGCGCCACGTCGTGGAGCTCGCGGCGGAAGCGCTCAACGAGCGGGGCCGGGCCCTCAAGGGAGCCAGGGTCGGCGTGATCGGCGTGGCCTTCAAGCCCGACGTCCGCGACGCGCGCAACACGCCGGCCGAGGGCGTGATCGCGGGATTGGCAGAGCGTGGCGCCGACATCTCGTACCACGACCCGCACGTGCCGGCCTTCAAGGCCGGCGGCCTCGACCTGCGGTCGGTCGGCCTGGCCGAGCTGCTCGCGACGTCGGACCTCGTCGTCGTCGTGACCGGCCACCGAAACGTCGATTGGGCCGCGGTCTACGCGACGGCCGACCTCGTCGTCGACACGGTCAACAGCTCGGCCGGCAGGGCGGTGCGGGAGCGCCAGGTCCTCCGACTCGGCGCCGGCTGGGCGCCCGCCCGGGGCGCCGCGGGCGGATCAGCTACCCCGGCGAGCGAGCCTGCGGGAGCGGCCGCCCGAGCGTGATCGTCCACGTCGTCGGGGCCCGCCCCAACTTCATGAAGGCGGGGCCGGTGGTCCGGGCCCTGGCCGAGCGGGGCGTCGCCCAGGAGATCGTGCATACCGGCCAGCACTACGATCGCGCCCTCTCGGACGTGTTCTTCGAGGAGCTCGGGCTGCCCGAGCCGACACAGAATCTCGAGGTTGGCTCGGGGACGCAGGCCGGCCAGACGGCGGCCCTGCTGCTCGCGCTGGAAGCGGCCCTGCCACCGCTTCGCCCGTCGATGGTCGTCGTCTACGGCGACGTCAACTCGACCCTCGCGGCGGCCCTCGTCTGCTCGAAGGTCGGCCTGCCGCTGGCCCACGTCGAGGCCGGCCTGCGGAGCTTCGATCGGACGATGCCGGAGGAGATCAACCGGGTCGTCACCGACTCGCTCGCCGACATCCTGTTCGTGACGAGCCCGGAGGGCGTCGACCAGCTCCGGACCGAGGGCGTGCCGGCCGATCGGATCCACTTCGTCGGGAACCCGATGATCGACACGCTCCTGGCGAACCTCGAGCGGTTCGACGCGGCCGCGGCGCGGGCCAGGCACGGCCTGCCGGAGCGCTACGCCGTCGGGACGATCCACCGGCCCGCGAACGTCGACACGCCCGAGGCCGCCGCCGCCCTCGTGACGATGCTCCGGGCGGTCGCCACGCAGCTGCCGACGCTGCTGCCGCTCCACCCGCGGGGGCGGGCGCGGCTCGAGGCCGCGGGCCTGCTCGAGGTCCCGGGCCTGACGGTCGTCGAGCCGCTCGGCTACGTCGAGTTCGTCTCGCTGGTCCGCGGCGCGGCCGTGGTCGTGACCGATTCGGGCGGGATCCAGGAGGAGACGACGATCCTCGACGTCCCGTGCCTCACCGTCCGGCCCAACACCGAGCGCCCGATCACGATCAGCCACGGCACGAATCGCCTCGTCCGCCCCGACGAGGTCGGCGACGCGGTGGCCGGGATCCTCGCCGGCCGCACGACCTTTCCGAGCGAGCGGCCGCCGCTCTGGGACGGCCACGCGGGCGAGCGGATCGCGGCGATCCTGGCGGCGGCGACGACCTAGGTTCGAGCGGCCAGCCCCGCCCGGAGACCGGTCGCGAATCGCTCCGAGACCAGTGTCGGGGCCACCGCCGCGGCTGCCGCCGAAGCGGCGGCGGAGGCCGTCGGCGTCACCAGGTCGGCCGCCCGCTCGAGGGCGTCGGCGAGGCCGCGCGGCGCGTCGGGATCGAAGGTCATCGCGAAGCGCTCGTCCGCCAGCTCGATCAGCCCCGAGTCCGCGGGCACGACGGCGGGCAACCC
>JBKPRF010000109.1:0-5098 GCA_046734475.1 Chloroflexota bacterium | reverse complement strand
GGATGTGGGTCGGTGCCCGCGGGGCGATGTCGCGGATCGCGAGCACGTTGTCGGTCTGGGTCACCGTCGTCGAAGGAACCTCGCCCGCGACGATCCGGCAGAAGAGGCACTCGGGGTCGCGGGCCATCCGGCCGCCGGCGCTCACCACAGCCTCGGCTTCGTGCTCATGAGGAACCCGATCGTCCCGATCAGGCCGGCCATGAGGTACGAGACGTAGCGCTGGCGGCGTGCGCCGACGACGATCGCGCCGTCGTCCGAGCCGCGCCGGAGGCGGGCCAGGCGCCGGAACCCGGGCCGCTGGACGAAGAACGCGAGCCCGAGGTCGAGCGCGTAGATGCCGAGCGCGACGAGCAGCCACGGCTGCGAGAGCAGCGAGACGCCGAGGACGGCCACGAGGCCGATTCCGGTCAGGGCGAGCCCGAGCCCGAGCCATCCCGTCCCACGGGCCTGGATCCAGAGGAGTCCCCGGACGAAGCGGCCGCGCTGCTCGGGCAGGCTCTCCCGGCCGCCCCAGAGGCGCGGCCGGAGCGCGAACGGCAGCAGCAGCGAGGGCACGAACAAGCCGAGGGCGAGGGTCACGTGGAGCACGATCAGCAGCGGCAGCAGGGCGGTGGGCATCGCGGGCGGATTGTAGGTGGCTACACGCTCCGGACGGCCTCGAGGGCCAGCCAGTCGTCGGTCGCGCGGCGCTCCCGAACTGCCAGCCCCGCGGCGTCGAACGCGTCACGGACCTCGTGCTCGCGGTCCCGGAAGATGCCGGATGCGACGAGCACGCCATCCGGCCGCAGCTCGGCGGCGAGGCGGGGGGCGAGGGTCACGAGCAGCGACGCGATGAGGTTCGCGAGCACGACGTCGTGGGGCTGCTCGCCCGACGGCACGCTGCCGAGCCGCGCCCGAATCGCGCGGGAGCGACGGTTCCGGCGGGCATTCGCCGTCGTGGCCTCGATGGCGATCGGGTCGACGTCGAGTCCGACAACGGAGCGGGCACCGAGCGCCGCGGCGGCGATCGACAGGATGCCCGAGCCGCACCCGACATCCAGGACACGGGCGTCTCCCAGCAGCCCGCGGTCAGCGGCCGCCTCGAGGGCCTCGAGGCACAGCCGCGTCGTCGGGTGGAGCCCCGTGCCGAACGCCATCCCCGGGTCGAGCGCGAGGACGACCTCGCCGGCGGCAGTCCGATGGCGTCGCCACGAGGGCCGGATGACGATCCGACGCCCGATCCGCGTGACCGGGAAGTGGCGCTTCCAGGCCTCGGCCCAGTCGGCCTCGTCGACGGCCCGGGTCCGGAGCGGCCCGATCGGTCGAAGGTTGAAGGCCCGCAGGTGGTCGAGCGCACGATCGACCTCCGCCGCGGCCGCGTCGGCGGCCTCCGGATCGCGAGCCGGCACGTAGGCGCGAATCGTCGCGGGCCTCGACGGGTCGACCCGGGCCGACAGGCCCTCGTCGACGAGCTCGAAGCCGGGCTCGACGCTCGTGCCGCCCGGCGCCACCCGGCTCAGGATCTCGCTGATGGCCTCGACCGCCTCGAGGTCCGCCTCCACCGCCAGCTCCAGCCATGGGGCGGGCGGGCGCGCCGTCAGTGCTCGGCCTCGCGGGAGGTGAGCTTGTCGCGGACCTTGCCCACGAGACCGGCGCCGTCAGTGACCGGCTCGTCGGACGCCGCGGCGTAGGCATGGAGGGCCTCGCGCTGCGCCTTCGACAGCCGCGCCGGGACGGCGACATCGACGAACACGTGGAGGTCACCGCGGACCCCGCTCCGCCGGAGATGCGGCACCCCGCGCCCGCGCAGCCGGATCTCGGTCCCGGGCTGGGTGCCGGGCTTGATCTCGACCTCCTCCTCGTCGCCGATCGTCGGTACGAGGATTCGCGTCCCGAGCGCGGCCTGCGCCAGCCCGATCGAGGCGTCGTAGATGAGCTCCGTCCCTTCGCGCCGCAGCGACGGGTGGCTCGCCACGTGGACCGCGACGTAGAGGCTGCCCGCAGGGCCGCCCCGCCGCCCGACCTCGCCCTCGTTCGAGAGCCGGATCTGGTGGCCCTCGTCGATCCCCGGCGGGATCGAGACCCGGAGGCTCCGTGTGCGCTCGGTTCGGCCCTCGCCCTTGCAGGTGTCGCAGGCCGTCTCGACGACGGTCCCGTCGCCCTTGCAGCGTGGACAGGTGGTCACGTTGACCATTTGGCCGAGCATCGTCTGGCGGACCGCCCGGATCTCGCCGCGACCGTTGCACTGGGGGCAGGTCGAGACGTCCGTGCCTGGCTTCGCGCCGCTGCCCCCGCACGTCTCGCAGCGGGCGAGGACGGGGAACTCGACCTCCTTCTCGGTGCCGAGGATCGCCTCCTCGAACGTGATCCGGAGGTCGTATCGGAGATCGGCCCCGCCGGCGGGCCGGCCCCGCCGGCTCGCGGCGGCGTTGCCGCCGAAGAACGCGTCGAAGATGTCGGCGAACCCGCCGAACCCGGCGCCGGCATCGCCCAGGTCCGCCGTCCCGAACAGGTCGTAGCGCTGGCGTCGCTCGGGGTCCGAGAGGACCTGATAGGCCTCGTTGATCTCCTTGAACCGCTCCGCCGCCGCGGGATCCTTGCTGACGTCGGGATGCCATTGCTGCGCGAGGCGGCGGAAGGCCTTCTTGATCTCGCCGTCCGGGGCGCCCCGTTCGACGCCCAGCACGGCGTAGTAGTCGATGGCCATCGCCGGAAAGTCTACGGGCGGGCCACCGGAGAGGCCGCCCGGCTACCATCTCGGCGATGGATCCGATCGAGCCGATCATCGAGCCGGTCGGCGACGCCGAGGCGATATCGTTCCCCGAGTCCGGCGCGGCCGAGGCCCCTCGTCTGACGGTCGCGGTGACGTTCGACAGCGACGCGATCTCCGACAGCGTCCGCCGCGGCGATCCGCCCGTGAAGTTCTCCCACGGCGAGTTCGGGCCGCGGGTGGCGGTCCCCCGGATCCTCGACGTCCTCGAGCGCGAGGCGATCGGCGCGACCTGGTTCATTCCCGGCTACAGCCTCGTGACGTTCCCGGATTCGACCGCGGCGATCCAGTCGCGCGGCCACGAGCTCGCCTGTCACGGCTGGTACCACGAGGACTTCTCGACGCTCAAGGCCGACGAGCAGAAGGACATCCTGGCACGCTGCGTCGACGCGGTCGCGAAGCTCACGGGCGCGCCGCCGGCCGGCAACCGGGCACCGTATTGGGCGCTCGGTGAGGAGACCCTCGAGCTCGTCGAGGCGGCCGGCTTCCGCTACGACTCGTCGCTCATGGCCGACGACTACCGGCTGTACCGCGTCCGCCACGGCGACCGCCACACCGAGAAGGACGGGACGACCTGGGGAACCGAGGGCGCGCTCGTCCAGGTCCCCGTGTACTGGGCCCTCGACGATTGGCCGTACTTCGAGCCCGCCCCCGGGCGCGACGGGCTGTCGGCTCCATCGCGGGTCCTCGAGATCTGGCTCGGCGAGCTGCGCTACGCCTACGACCACGCTCCGGGCGGCCTGCTGACCGTGACGATGCACCCCGAGTGCATCGGCCGGGGTCACCGCATGACGATCCTCGAGACGTTCATCCGCGAGGCTAAGGCCCTCGACGGTGTCGTGTTCGACCGGCTCGACCGGTTCGTCGAGCGCTGGTTGGCGTCCCCCGCCGCCTGACCGTGCCGCGCGCCTAGCCGGGGCGCGGCCTCCACTGCCGGCTCGCGCCCGCCGCCCGAGCCAGCTCCACGGATCGGCCCAGGACGCGATCGAGCATCCCCGGCGTGAGGCGTCCGGTGAACGTGTTCTGCTGGCTCGGGTGGAACGAGCCGACGAGGGTCCGCCGGCCGATTGCGACCTCGACTCCGTGGCCGAACCGCGGTCGCGGCCGGGGAACCGCCTCGCCGGCGCCTGCCAGCACGCGGAGGACGGCGCTCCACGCGAAGGCGCCAAGGACCAGGAGGACCCGGGCCTCATCGAGGGCGGCCAGCTCGCGCGCCAGGAACGGCGCGCAGGTGTCCCGCTCCTCGATCGTGGGCTTGTTGAGCGGCGGCGCACAGCGCACGGCCGCCGCGATCCGGACGCCGGTCAGGGTCAGGCCGTCGTCCGCGCGCCGACTCGACGCGCGATCGGCGAGCCCCGCCCGATGAAGTGCGGCCCACAGGAAGTCACCGCTCGCGTCGCCGGTGAACACCCGCCCGGTGCGATTGCCACCATGGGCGGCGGGCGCCAGGCCGACGATGAGGATCCCGGCGTCGGGGTCGCCGAAGCCGGGCAGGGGCCGGCCCCAGTACGGCTCGTCGCGGTACCGAAGGACCTTCTCGCGGGCGACCTGCTCGCGCCAGGCGACGAGGCGCGGGCAGCGCCGGCACTCGACGATCTCGGCGTCGAGGGCAGCCAGATGCGCTCGCCGCTGAGCGGCGTCCACTACTTGAGGAGGAGCTTGTCGAGGCGCCGCCCGACGATGAGCAGGCCGACGAAGCCGAGGACCAGCAGGTAGGCCACGTCGACCAGGAGCTCCGGCCCGACGATCCCGAGCGACAGTGACCGGATGAGGTTGACGCCGTGGTAGAGCGGCGTCAGCTGGACGAGGAGCTGCAGCGCCGCGGGATAGGTGCCGATCGGGAAGAACGTCGCCGAGAAGAGGAACAGCGGCTGGAGCACGAGCTGGATGAGGTCGAAGTCCTGCCAGCCGCGGGCGAACGTCGTCGCCGCCATCCCGACCGACGCGAAGGCGAATCCGATGAGCATCGCCGCCGGGATCGCGAAGAGGAAGAGCGGTGATCGGACGAGCGGCGGGCCGAAGCTCCATGCCGGTCCCAGCACGTTGAGGGCGAGGATCACGACCACGAAGCCGACCGCATAGAGGAGGCCTCGGAACAGCGCCCAGGCGATCTCCCCGACCGCGATGTCGCCGACCGCGAGCGGCGTCGCGAGCATCGCGTCGTAGACCTTGTCCCAGCGGAGCTTGCCGTACACGTTGAACGTCACCTCGAAGATCGCGCCGTTCATCGCCGAGGACGCGAGGAGCGCGGGGGCGACGAACATCGCGTACGGAACGGGTTGCCCGTCGGGCCCCGGCAGGTCGCCGACGAGGTGCCCGATCCCGTAGCCGACGGCGAACAGGTAGAAG
>JBKPRF010000108.1:0-2077 GCA_046734475.1 Chloroflexota bacterium | reverse complement strand
GCCAGACCCATCGCGAACGCCAGGTCGCGTGCCTGGAAGTCAAGCAGGCCGAGGAGCGGATCGGCGTGGCGGCGCACGATCGCCGCCGGATTCGTCTCGGCGACCTGCTCGATCTCGACGCCGCCCTCGGCCGAGCCCATCAGCAGGATTCGCCGGCCGGCGCGGTCGAGAACCGCCGAGAGGTAGTACTCGCGGACGATGTCGGCCGCCGGAGCGACGAGGACCTTGCGGACGACGCTGCCCTTGATGGTCATCCCGAGGATCGCCTCGGCGACGGTCGCCGCCTCGTCGGCTGAGGCCGCGAGCTTCACGCCGCCGGCCTTGCCGCGGCCGCCGACGAGGACCTGGGCCTTGATGACGACCTGCTCCGCGCGCGTGAGCAGCCGCTCCGCCGCGGCCCGCGCTTCGGCGACGGTCCGGGCGACCTCCCATTCGGGTACGGGCAGGCCCTGGGCGAGCAGCAGCCGCTTCGCGTCGGCTTCCTGGATCTTCACGGGAGGCCGAATGGTACGCGGGTCAGGGCGGCCGTCCGGGCAGCCTCCCGCGCCGCCCGTGCCGCGCTTCTAGAATGGCCGCATGGCCCACCGAGTCACCCTCATCCCCGGCGACGGCATCGGGCCCGAGCTGGCGGAGGCCACTCGGCGCGTGCTCGACGCCTCGGGAATCGCGTTCGACTGGGAGATCGTCGACGCCGGCGAGGCGACGATCGCGACGCACGGCACGCCGCTCCCGGATCACGTCCTCGACTCCATCCGGCGGAACCGGATCGCGATCAAGGGCCCGATCACGACGCCGGTGGGCGAAGGCTTCCGGAGCGTCAACGTCGCGCTGCGGCAGGCGCTGAATCTCTATGCGAACCTCCGGCCGGCCCGCTCGATCAAGGGCATCGCGGCGATCCACGACGACGTCGACCTCGTCATCGTCCGGGAGAACACCGAGGACCTGTACGCCGGGATCGAGCACATGGTCGGGCCCGACGCGGCTGAGAGCATCAAGGTCATCACCCGGTCCGCGTCGGAGCGGATCGCCCGGTTCGCGTTCGAGTACGCGGTCGCGAACGGCCGCCGCAAGGTCACGGCGGTCCACAAGGCCAACATCATGAAGCTGTCGGACGGCCTCTTCCTCGAGGCCTGCCGGACGGTCGCGGCCGGCTACGCGGGGCAGATCGAGTTCGAGGACCGGATCGTCGACAACATGTGCATGCAGCTGGTCCAGAAGCCGGACCTGTACGACGTCCTCGTCCTGCCGAACCTCTACGGCGACATCGTCAGCGACCTGTGCGCCGGTCTCGTCGGCGGCCTCGGCGTGGCGCCCGGCGCGAACATCGGCGAGGACGGCGCCGTGTTCGAGGCGGTGCACGGCTCGGCGCCGAAGTACGCCGGCCAGAATCGGGCCAACCCGACCGCGCTGATGCTTTCGGGCGTGCTCATGCTCCGCCACCTCGGCTACCCGGACGTCGCCGACCGGGTCGAGACCGCGATCCGCGCCGTCATCGCCGAGGGCCGGGCGACGACCCCCGACCTGGGTGGGCAGGGCACGACGAGCGGCTTCGCCGACGCGGTGATCGCCCGACTCGAAGGCGGCAGCCCGAGCCCCGAGCCGGCGACGGCCTCGGCCACCGCTCGATGACCGCCCAGACTCCCGCGCTCCGAACGCCGGGCCCGACGACGGGTCGGCCCGGACCG
Source organism: Chloroflexota bacterium (assembly GCA_046734475.1). GTDB lineage: Bacteria > Chloroflexota > Limnocylindria > Limnocylindrales > CSP1-4 > UBA5189. The sequence continues at coordinate 392 of JBKPRF010000108.1, read as the reverse complement.
GCCCGCGTGCCCGGCAAGCCGCGGGGCACCGCGCCGGTCGGCTTCGGGATCACGCGGCGCCTCGACGCCTGGTTCACCGCCCCGCTCACCCAGCTCGTCGTCTTCACGATCTGTGCGACCTACCTGCTGGTCAGCGGCGTGATCTGGGAGCCGATCTTCCATACCGGCTACGAGGCCGACAATTACCTGTCGCCGCTCTTCTCGCCGCTGATCGTCTTCCCGAACATGCCCTCGTGGCTCAGCCCGGGCCTGCTGATCCTGTGGATCCCGATCGCGTTCCGGGCCACCTGCTACTACTACCGGAAGGCCTACTACCGCTTCTACTTCGCGGACCCCCCGGGCTGCGCGGTCGGCGAGCCCAGCCTCCACCGCCGGTACGGGATGGAGAACGC
>JBKPRF010000107.1:0-8623 GCA_046734475.1 Chloroflexota bacterium | reverse complement strand
GCGAGCTGCCAGGCGGCCCAGGCCGCCCCAGGCCCGATCGGGATCCATCGGCGCGCCAGGCCCACGCCGCCGCGCCGCCACCGCGAGCAGCAGCGCGCCGAGGCCGAGCAGCACGGCGACCACGACGAACGGCCCGGGGTTGTTCGAGGTCCCGCCCGGGGTTCCGCCGGTCTCCTCGCCGCCACCGCGGTTCGTCCGAGGGGTCGGGTCGACGACGTCCTCGCCACCCACGGCGGGCGGGATCGTCGGCAGCGGGCCGGCCGTCTCGACCGGTCCGGGCGGCAGGGTGCGGGGCTGGCCGACCGTGCCGCCGGTCGGGTCGAACTCCACCCAGCCGTATGTCGCGAAGTAGGCCTCGACCCACCAGTGGGCCGCTGCGGCCGGCACCACCTCGGTGCCGTCGGGCTGGCGGCTGCCGCCGTTGAGGAAGCCATACGCGATCCGGGCCGGAATGCCGTCCTGCCGAAGCAGGAGCGTCATCAGCGTCGCGTAGTACTCGCAGTAGCCCTGCCTGATCGTCGCGAAGCACTCGGCCGACGACAGCCCACCGCACTCGGCGGCCCGGCGGTCCCGGACATCGGGCTGGTACTCGAACCGGCTCGAGCGGAGGTAGCTCTCGAGGGTCTTGGCGAAATCGTACGGGTTGTTCTCGGGGCCGTCGGCGTCCTTCGCCAGGTTCTTCACGTCGGCGAGGATCGCGAGCGAGTTCGGCCCGAGGGAGCCCGAAGCCACGCCGAGGTAGTACCTGGTGATGTTGGCTGGATACACCCGCGGCGTGACCCGAAGGTGATTCGCCGTGGGGCCGCCGGCCCCGTCGTAGTCGGGCATCAGCGCCGTGATCGTGTAGCTCCCGCCACCGCCCTGGGCCGGGGCCAGCGTCGTGAACTGGTCGCCGGTCAGGTGGATCGTCGTCTTGCGATCGACGGAGACGATCGAGTCGGGGCTGAGGATCGTCGGGTCGCGGAACGCATCGGGAACGATCGTCGCGGTGAGCTTCACCCGGCCTACGAGCTTGGCCGGGTCGGCGGTCGTGTCCGCCAGGACATCGAGGCCGCTGTCGACGTCGATCGACTTCGTGTCGCCCCACGACCAGCGGCCGAGGCCGTCGTAGACGGAGTACGTGCCGGCTCGCCACTTGAACGAGCTCGGCGTGCCGGCCGGCACCCGGGCCTGGAACGCGATCCCGGTCGCGGGCGACCACACGCCGATCGTGGTCGCGGTCGCTTGGAACGACGCGCCTCCCGACGGCCGCGGGTTGCCGCCCTGCGGCGCGATCTTCTCGATGAAGTCGGTGAGCCCGGAGAGCTTCGACGGGAGGTCCGCCCAGAGGCCCTGGAGCGGTGCCGACGAGGCCGCGAAGGTCAGCAGCAGGGCCCCGACCACGGCCAGCCCGATGAAGGACGCGCCGCCCCGGAGATAGAGCCCCGACACCGCCGCCGGGTCCCCGATCCGGCGCCGGATCCAGGTGATCTGCTCGTCGAATGAGTGGGCTCGCACGAGGAGGACCAGCGCCGCGATCGTGAACAGCACCAGGAACGACAGCTGCTCCTTGGACGTCGCCCACATGCTCGTGATCAGCAGCAGGCCGACGATGACGACAGCGTCGAACGGCCGGCGGCGCTGGAAGATCGCGCTCGAGGCGAGCATCCCGGCCGCCCAGGCGAGGCCGCCGAAGATCATGTGGTAGTGGCCGTACTCGGTCGTGAACGGGCGGTTGTCGCGGATGAGGTCCGCCCACACCTGGAAGCCCATGTCGCCCGCGGCCCGATACAGCGCCGGGATGTTCGTCAGATCGACCGGGCCCTTCGCCGAGAGAACGGTGAACCCGGCGACGGGCGGCAGGACGAGCCCCGCGACGACGGCCCCGACGAGGTGCGTCCGCCAGCGGCCCCAACCGACCTTCGCGCCCACGAGCTCGATGAGGATCCCGCCGAGCGCGAGGTACACGAGCGACGCCGTCGAGCCCTGGCTCTCGGGCACCCAGCCCGCGTCCTGGAGCGACCAGACGAAGGTCTCCACGAGGAGCACGACCATCGCCAGCGTGAGCCAGCCTTCGGCCGGCCGGAGATGGAACCGCCCCAGCGGCTCCTCCCAGTAGCGGGTCAGCGGGGTCATCGCCTGGTCAGTCATCCGACGAGGAGCTCCCCGAGATTCCTGGCCGGGACCACGACGTGGAGCGCGACGTCGAACTCGGCGAGGGCGTGGCGCAGGGCCCGCAGCTGCTGACGCTCGGCCTGCTCGGCCTCGACGTCGCGCTCGGCCGGCGGCAGGCCCCGGCGCCGGAGCTCGGCATCACGGGTGTAACGCTCGAACGCGCCGCGATCGAAGCCGACGGCGACGCAGGCCACACCGCGGGCCCGGAGCGTCGAGAGCGGCTTCACCCAGCTGCGGTCGTACGAGGCCGTGATGATCACGGCGGTCATGCCTCGCCGGATGCGCGGCACGGTCGCGACGAGCGTCTCGGACAGGGAGTTCACGCCGTCGCCGTCGACCGCGGCCAGCAGCTGCATGATCTTCAGGTGCTGGCGGCCGCCCCGGTCCGGCGGCAGTTGGGCGAGGCGGTGGGCGCCGACGGTCATGCCGACGGCGCGGTTCTCGAGGATCGCCTTGTCGGCCACGGCAGCCGCGACGCGGACGGCCGCCTCGACCGTCGACTCGTCGCCCGATCCGGTCTGGGCCGTGCGGTCGAGGTCGAGGATGATCCAGGCGTCTGCGGTCTGCTCGAGGTCGAACTCCTTGACCTGGATGTCGCCATGGCGGGCGGTCGACTTCCAGTGGATCCGGTTGAACGCGTCGCCGGGCGCCCACGGCCGGACGGTCGTCGCCAGCGGTGTCGTCTGGAGCGTCCGCTCGCGCATCGCGTGACTGCCGTCGAGGTTCGCGGCCGGCAGCTTCCACTGGGGCAGGGGCTCGAGCCGCGGATACACGACGATGTTCACCCCGGTCCCGACCGCGGCCGAGGACTCGAAGAAGCCGAACGGGTCACCGGTCCGGATCTGGAGCGGCTCGACCCGGAAGTGGCCGCGCCGGGTGAGCGGCGTCCGGATCAGCCACGACCGCTCGCTCCGCGGCCCAAGGGAGATCGCGCGGCCGGGCAGTCCGGCCGGCAGCGAGGTCGGGTTGTGGACCTCGAGCCACAGCTTCGGCACGCGGCTCGCGGTCCGCAGGGTGTAGGTCACCCGGATCTTCTCGCCGACGTGGCCCGAGAGCTGGTTCACCGCATAGCCGGCCTCGAGATCGGCCAGGCCGAGCCGGGTCAGAACGTACGAGCCGCCGATGACCAGCACGGCGAGGTACAGCAGGTAGAACAGGAAGGGCAGCCCGGTCGAGAACGCGGCAAGGACGAGGAGGGCGCCGAGGACGAAGAGCTGGAGACGGCGGAACACGGTCGATCGATCGCCGCTCGCCTGCTAGCTGGTCTCGGCGGCTGTTGCCGGGGACGCGACCTCTCGCGGGCCTCGACCGGCGGCGCTCTGGGCGACCGCGCCGACGGGCGTCGTCTCGAGCAGCTCCTGGACCACCTGGCCGGGCAGGACATCGTGGATCGACGAGCTCGTCTTGATGATCAGCCGGTGGGCCAGGGCCGCCTCGGCCAGGGCCTTCACGTCGTCCGGGATCACGTAGTCGCGGCCGAGCAGGCCGGCCATCGCCTGGCCGGCCCGGTAGAGCGCGATCGAGCCGCGGGGCGAGGCGCCGAGGTAGATGTCCGGATGGTTCCGGGTGCCGTTGACGAGCCGGACGATGTAGTCCGAGACGGCCGGATCGACGTAGATCTCGCGGACGGCATCCTGCATCGCGGTGAGCTCCTCGACCGAGCAGACCTCCTCGAGCTCATCGATCGGGTGCTGGCGCTTCTGCTCGTCGAGGATGACGATCTCGTCGACGGGGTTCGGGTAGCCGAGCTTGATCCGGAGCATGAAGCGGTCGAGCTGGGCCTCCGGCAGCGCGAACGTGCCCTCGTACTCGATCGGGTTCTGGGTGGCGATGACGAGGAACGGGTCGGGCATCGGCCACGTGGTCCCGTCGACCGTCGCCTGGCGCTCCTCCATGCACTCGAGGAGCGACGACTGGGTCTTCGGCGTCGCCCGGTTGATCTCGTCGGCGAGGACGACCTGGCTCATGATCGGGCCCGGCCGGAACTCGAATTCCTGGGTCCTCTGGTTGTAGATCGACAGGCCGGTCACGTCGGACGGGAGCAGGTCCGGGGTGAACTGGATGCGCCGGAACGAGCAGCCGAGGCTCTTGGCGATCGCCTTGGCGAGAACCGTCTTGCCGGTCCCGGGGACGTCCTCGATGAGCAGGTGGCCACGACACAGCAGCGCCACGAGCGCGAAGCGGACCTCCGCGTGCTTGCCGACGATGACCCGCTCCACGTTCGCGAGCACGCGATCGCCGGTCTGCTGGATCGTGGTCATGAGCCTCCTCTGGTGGTCGGGGGATGGTACGACGTCAGCCGTTGGCCCACGTTCGCCATGCCTCGAGGAGATCGCCCGCGATGGGCGACGCGCGGACCACGTGGGCACCGTGCTCGACGATGACCGCGATCGCGATCTGCGGGTTGTCGTATGGCGCGAAGCCGATGAACCAGGAATGCGGCGCGCTGCCCGGATCGAGCTCCGCCGTGCCTGACTTGCCGGCCACCGTCAGGCCCGGGACCCGGGCGCCGGCCGTGAACTGCCGGCCCAGGTCGCCGTTGACCGCGAGCCGCATCGCGGCGCCGATCTCGGACGCCACGCCCGGCGACATCGCCTGCTGCCAGACGGTCGGGCCGAAGGTCGTCTTCCCGGCTCGACCCGTCGCCGACATGACGAGATACGGCTTCATCTCCACGCCGTGGTTCGCGACTGCGGCGGCAACGAGCGCCATCTGCAGGGGCGTGACGAGCGTCTCGCCCTGACCATAGCCGGCGTTCGCCAGCTCGACCTCGTCGCTGAACCCACCACCGAAAGAGCCTCCACCCCCGGTGATTTGTGACACCGCGGTCGGAAGATCGAACGGCAGCGGCGCCCCGAAGCCGAGGGCCGCGGCGCCGGTCGCGAGGCCTTCGCCGCCGGTCCGCAGGCCGGTGAGCGCGAAGTAGATGTTGCAGGACACCTCGACGGCCTCGTCGAAATCGAGGGCCTTGCCGTCGGTGGCCGGGTGATGGCCGTCGCGGACCCGGAAGCCGTTGACCAGGAGGCCGGACTTCTCGGCGGCCGGCTGCTGGGCGAAGGTCGTCTTCGTCGTGATCGCGCCGCTGCCGAGGGCCGCGGCGGCGGTCACGATCTTGAACACCGAGCCGGGCACGTAGCGGCCCTGCGTCGCCCGGGGCAGGAGCGGCAGGGCGTCGTCGGCCTGGAGCTTCGCGAAGGCCTTGGCCGACGTGGCGGGATTCGCAACCGCGGAGGCGTCGAAGGCAGGCGTCGAGGCAAGGGCGAGGACCTGGCCGGTGCGCGGGTCGAGCATGACCACGGCGCCGCGGTTCTTGCCGAGGGCCTTCACGGCGGCGTCCTGGAGCTGGAGCACGAGGGTCGTCTGGAGGGCCTGCGGGTCGGAGGGATCCGCACGGAACTTGCGCGTCAGGTCGAAGACGGGATCGGCGGAGGCGGCGCCGCTCAGCTGCGCGTCCCACGCCCGCTCGAGGCCGCTGTTGCCCCATTGGCGCGAGGCGTAGCCGAGGACGCCGGACAGCGACGGCGAGGCATAGACCCGGTACGGTTCGCCGTTCCTGTCGCGCTTGTTGCCGGCGAGGGTGACGCCGTCGTGATCGGTGATCACACCCCGGAGGATGTGGCGCGAGGCGGCGATGACCCCGGCGTCGTCGGGCGAGCGGCTCAGGTCCGGCGAGCGGAAGACCTGCCAGTAGCCGGCCCCGGCGGCGAGCGCCCCGAAGGCGACGGCGAGGGCGATCCCGACGCGCCCGAGGGCCGTGCCGATCGGGATCCGGCGGCCCAGCAGCAGGGGCCGGCCGGCGGAGCTCGTCACGCGGCACCGCGGTCGACGAGGCGGCGCAGGCGGCCGCGTTTCAGGACCGGCGGCGGCAGCTCCGCCCCCCGGTCGGAGAGCGCGATGAGGAGCCCGACAACGAGGCCGTTCGCGAGCAGGGACGAGCCGCCGTAGCTGATGAATGGCAGCGTGATGCCGGTCAGCGGCACGAGCTTCAGGTTCCCGGCGGCGATGATGAACGCCTGGACGCCGACGACCAGCGAGAGGCCCGCGGCGAGGATCGATCGGAACTCGTCCGGGGCCGAGGCGGCGATCCGCAGCCCGCGCTCGATGACGACGAGGTACAGCCCGAGGATCGCGAGGATCCCGACGAGCCCGAGCTCCTCGCCGAGCGCGGCGAACGGGAAGTCGGTGTGCAGCGCCGGGATCGGCGGCCGTCCGGCGATCGTCGGCAGGCCGGCGCCGAGGCCCGTGCCGATGAGGCCGCCGCGGGCGAAGGCGTGCAGCGCCTGGACGACCTGGAAGCCGGCTCCCTGGGGGTCGGCGAAGGGGTCGAGCCACACATCCACCCGCGTCCGGACGTAGCCGAGCGCGAGGTACACCAGCACGCCGCCGATCGCCGCGGCGATGAGGCCGAGCAGGACGTAGCTCGCCCGCGCGGTGGCCACGTAGAGCAGCAGCAGGAACACGAGGAAGAACAGCAGCGCCGCGCCGAGGTCCCGCTCGATGACCACGATTCCGAGGGCCATTGCCCACATCGCGAGCATCGGCGCGAGGTACGGCAGCGGCGGCAGCCGGATCGGCCCGAAGCGCGTCGACTCCTCGGCCAGCAGCGATTGGTTCTCCGAGAGGTAGCCGGCAAGGAACACCACGAGGATGACCTTCAGGAGCTCCGACGGCTGGCCCGTGAGCGGCCCGACCTGGATCCCGAGCCGGGCCCCGTTGACGTCCCGCCCGAGGACGAGCACGGCCAGCAGCAGCCCGACCCCGAACGCCGCCCAGGTGTACTTGTAGCGACGGAGCCAGGCGTCGTTTCGGACGGCGACGGCGAGCGCCGTGATCAGGCCGATAGCGAGCGTCAGCCAGACAAGCTGCGTCCGGGCCAGGCCGCCGAGGGACCCCGCGAGGTCCTGCGGCAGCCGCTCCATGAGGAGGAGACCGATCCCGCCGAGCATCCCGACCGTCGGCAGCAGGATCTGGTCGGTGCGCCGGCCGGCGATCGTCAGCCCGAGGTGGGCCGCGAACAGGATGCCGATGTAGGCCACGAGGATCGCCCAGTCCGCCGGTACCAAGAGCTGGAGCTCGCCGGTGTCGCCGCCGAGCCTCGCGGCGGCCTCCGCCCGGGTGGCGCCGAGCGAGACGCTGCCGGCCGCGAGCGCCACGGCCGCCACGACGAGGAGGCCGAGCTCGCGCCGCCGGAAGCGCGGCCGGATCGGGAGCCGCAGGCCGGGCACGACCGTCCGCCCCGCCGCGCTCACCCTGGTGCTGGCGCGCAAATGCGCGTGCCGCTCACGCCCGGGCCCGATCGAGCCGGAACCTGACCTGCCCCAGCTGGAGCTCATCGCCGAAGGCCAGCGGCGAGAGTCCTTCGATCCGCGTGCCGTTCACGAACGTGCCGTTCGTCGAGCCGACGTCCTCGACGTACCAGGCCCGGCCGCGGAAGGTCAGCGTCGCGTGATTCGCCGAGACGAAGTCATCCTCGATGACGATCGCGTTGTTGACGTCGCGGCCGAGCGTCGTGACCGCGTCGAGATTGAACGTCGCGCCGACCGCGGGCTCGCCGCTTGGCGAGCTCAGCGCCACGAGCCGGCCGAGCGCCGCACCGGGCTCGCGGGCCGCCGCCCGGAGGTCCCGCAGCAGCACCCGGACGACCGACCACAGGAAGGCGTACAGGAGCCCGAGGAACAGCAGTCGCAGGACCCAGATGGCGAGCAGGGCGGGATCCATGCGTCAGGAGGCTGACGACTCGTCCCGGCTGCTCGCGACGACGAGCTCGGTCTCCCCGATCAGGATCCGGTCGCCGTCGCCGAGGACGACCTCGCGGATCCGCTGGCCGTTCACACGGGTGCCGTTGGTCGACCCGAGGTCGGTCAGGACGAGGTGCCCGTCGCGAGCGTGGAGCCGTGCGTGCTGGCGCGACACCCGCGAGTCCTTCAGGCTGATCTCGCACTCGGCGGCACGACCGATCCGCAAGGGGCCGGTGACGGCAACCTGCCGCGTGAGGCGGCCGGGCTCACGGACCTCGAGGACGGCCTTGGGCGCCCGCGGCACCGGCACCTCGAACACCCGGGTGCCGCCGTCCGCCGCCTCCGCATCTGCTGGCGCGGGGGCCGAGACGTGGGCCCGCACCTCGATCTCGCCCCGGATGACCGCCGGGTCCGGCCGGATCGATACGCGCGGCCGGTCGAGCAGCACGAGATCATGCGAGCGAGCGAACGTGAGGGCACCTGACGCGACATCGCCGGCCAGGACGTCGGGCTCGCCGAGGTCGGCGAGATCGGCTGGATTGAGATGGACGTTGAACCGGTCCGGGGCGACGTCCCGGCCATCGACAGACTCGCGGCCGGACTCCATCGCCCGCTCGATCCGCCGGAGGACCTGGATCGGCTGGAGCCGGGTCCTGAAGAGCCGCGCGCTGGGCCGCTCGACGAGGCGCTCGAAGAAGCGCTCGACGCGCGACATCGATCGCATCGGGGGA
>JBKPRF010000106.1:0-7493 GCA_046734475.1 Chloroflexota bacterium | reverse complement strand
CAACGAGATGCAGTCAGGCGGTTCCATCGCGACCGGCTGGGCGAAGTCGACCAGCAGCGGCGACAACCTGTCGGGCAGCATCGGCGGCGGCATCGCCGGCACGATCGGCGAAGCGGCGGGCGTCGCCGGCTTCGGCTTCGGCGGATCCACCTCGAGCCAGGAATCCGAGACGAACTCGCGCGCCGAGAGCACCTCCTGGTCGAGCGGCACGCGGGACGTCATGGCCTCGATGAGCCAGAAGGTGAACGACCGGACCGAGCAGCACGCGACGTCCGTCCGGAACCGGCGGGCCAGTGCCGTGCGCGAAGTCGCCCAGAGCGAGCACGAGGAGGTCAGCACCCGGATCGTCGCGAACTACAACCACATGCACGCGCTGACCGTGCAGTACTGGGAGGTCGTCCAGGTCTACAGCGTGGCCGTGCAGCTCCACACCTTCGTGCGGACGCTGTTCCTGCCCTTCGCGCAGCTCGACTTCCGCGACCACGACAAGGCGGACCAGCTCATCGCCCGGTTCCGCGGCCAGCTGCTCGCGGCGGCCCTGACGTCCCGTGTCCGCGACCTCATCCGCGATGAGTCCGGGCGGATCGAGGTCCGCACGGCGATCCGGATCGCCCGCCCGCTCGCGATCGGCACCCTGGCCGAAGCGAACCTCACGGTGTCGTCGGCGCGGATGGCCCGGATGTCGCCGGTGGCCCGGATGACCGGCGGCAGCGCGCCGACCGTCGATGGCCACAACGGCGGATCGACGATCGTCGCCGACCCGCCGTTCGGTGGCGAGGGCAACGGCGGGGCCTCCCCCACCCCGGGCATCCGCCTCACGGTGAGCCGGCCCGGCCCGATCGCCGAGGTCCTCCCCGGCGACGGCAAGCTCGTGTCGATCGCGTTCGAGGGCATCGGGATCGACCGCGTCCGCGTGGACCAGACCGGCGTGACCGCCGAGGACAGCACCTTCGTGGTGCCAGCGACGACCGAGACCGTCGACCTCACGAAGCCGGTCCTGCTCCGCGGGATCAACGGCATCTACCTCGCCCGCGACGCCAGCGCGGACTCCGAGGGCTCGATGATCGTGACCTACGAGTCCGGCGGGCATCAGTCGAAGGCCGTCATCCCGCTGGCGCTCGAAGCCGGCACGAACATGCAGGCGGCAGCCTTCCTGTCAGGCGATTCCGCCGATCGGCGCAAGGAGCTCCACGACCACCTCCAGGCCAATCGGGCCTATTACACGCAGGCGGTCCTCTCCCGGCTCGACAGCACCTCGATCACGCTCCTGCTGTCGGGCATCTCGTGGCAGGGCGCGCCGCTCGCGGACCAGGTCGAGCCGAACCCGATCGCGGTGACCGGCAACTACCTCGTGCTCCGCGCACCGGTCGACAAGGACAAGCCGAGCGGGCTCGGCAACTTCTCCTGGGCGGGGCTCATGGCCGACCGCGAGATCAAATTCGGCAACCCCGACATCCGGCTCGTGCCGATTCCGACCGGCGGCGTGTTCGCCGAGGCCGTGCTGGGTCGGTCGAACGCCGCCGAGAAGCTCGACATCACCCGGTTCTGGAACTGGCAGGACTCGCCCATCCCGCTGCAGCCGACGGAGATCGCCCCGGTCGCGACCGGCTCCCGGGCCGAGGCCGAGAACCTCACGCCCGGCCAGCTCGGTGCGCCGGTGATCAACGTCATGCCGCCGACCGTGCTCCCCGAGCCAGGTGGCGGGACCGCCGCGGTGCTGGGCGCCCTGGCCGCCGGGAACATGTTCCGCGACATGAGCGGACTGGCGGGCACGCAGTCGCTGGCGTCGGCCGCCTCGCAACAGACGCTCAACGCCGCCACGGAGGCCGGCCGGATCAACAGCGAGAACTACAAGGCCGCGACGACCCAGGCCACCGAGCTGGCCAAGGCCGCGGCCGACATGTACAAGGCCATCAACACGAACAGTGGCTCGGGCGGGTCCGGGGGCTCGTCGGGCGGCGGGTCGGGCAAGTCGGGCGGCGTCTCCGGCGAGGGAGCCCGGATCAACCACGGCCGCGACATGGACGAGCGCGGCGTCTCGAATGCCGGGACGGCCGGCGCGAAGAGCGGCAGCGCGTTGGGTGCCGGCAGCTCGCCGGCTGGCGGCGGCTCGGGCAGCGGTGGCTCGTCCGGCGCCGGCGAAAGCGGTGCCGGCGGGTCTGCTGCCGATGGCGGCTTCTCCCGCGAGCGGGCCTACAGCGACATGAACAACGGCTACTCGCCGGACATGGTGGCCTCCACGCGCGAGGCCCTGGGCGACACCCCGAAGCCGCCGGCCTTCGGCGACAGCACGATGCTGGCCGGCCTCGGCGAGCGGGGCATCACGAACTTCATCGAGGAGGTGCTGCTCTCCGAGTTCCGCCGGGACGCCGAGGCAGGCGGGGCCACGCTGGACGGCTTCAGCCTCGTGCCGCTGCGGATCCACGACAACGGCGCCGCGTTCGCGGCCAATCCCGTGCATCTCACGACGTGGCTGAACAGCTCCACTCGGATCTACGTCAACGTCTCGAAGCTCGTCGCCCAGTACGACCAGCTGAACCGGGACGGCTATCCGCCGGAGCTGGCCCACAACACGATCCGCGCGATGGCCGAGATCCCGATCCGGCACGCGGTCCACCTGTCGCGGCAGTTCGTGAACAACGGCGACAAGCCTCCGACAGACTTCAAGCAGCTGGTGGCCTTCCAGCACGAGGCCTACAGCGACGATGTGACCTGGCTCGGGCTGGCGACGACGAAGACGCATCTCGAGACCGACATCGGGGCAGGTTCCAACACCGCGAGCCAGGCGATCGACGCGATGAAGCTCGTCCGCGACTGGTTCAACGATCAGCTCGGCCTGAGTGCCGCGGAGGCGAAGGCGGCCCTGATCAAGGAGGGCTACCTGCCCAGGGAGATCCGTGGCAGCGCCGACTACGACATCGGCGACCTGTACCGAACGGACGATTCCGGGGCCATGTGAGAAGACCGCGACCCGGGCCAGTGGCCGCCTGATCCGCTGCGGCCCGGCCGTCTACGCTACAGGCGTGGTAGCCGCGTCGGTTGCAGCCGACCTGCAGGTCGCTCGGTATCGGCCCGGGATTCTGAGCCAGACGCTGAACTGGGTGGATGGTCTGCCGTTGCACGGCTGGTGGGCCTACCCGCTGCTCGCGCTGGTGCTGTTCCTCTGGTCGCACGGCGTCCTGTGGCTGACGGGCCAGCTCCCGGTCGGCACGATCCAGCCGCTGCTCGCGAGCGCGGTGTTCTATGGGCCGTTCGTCCTCGCGGCGATCGCCTACATCAATCGCGTCTCGGAGCGGGCCCTCGCCCAGTTCTGGCCGGCCACGGGCTGGCCCGCCGACGAGCAAGCGGCCTGGCGCTACGAGTTCGTGAACTCGCCGGGCGGGGTCGGGCTCATCACGCTCGTCGTCGGCATCCTCGCGGCGGCGGGCTCGTTCGCGTCGGGGTCGGACCTTGCCATCGACCCGCGCCTCGACCGCGGGACCTTCCTCGTGGCCTACCTCCCGAGCGCGGTCATCGGCTATGGGCTCGTCGTCGCCGCCACCGTCCACATCGTGCGGCAGCTGCGCCTGGTCGCCCGGATCCACCGCGAGGCGAAGGCGATCGACCCGTTCGATCGAGGGCCCGTCTACGCCTTCTCGAATCTCACCGCCCGGGCCGGCCTCGCCTACATCATCTCGGGCTACTACGCGATCACCGTCCAGGGCCAGTTCCAGGCGGGCAATGCCGTGTCCCTCGTCGTCATCGCCATCACGTTCACCGTCGGGATCTGTTGTTTCGTCCTGCCGCTGTGGGGCATCCACGAGCGCCTCGGCCGGGAGAAGGACGGGCTGCTGCGCGAGGTCGAGACGCGCGCCGGTCGCCTCGGTGAGGAGATGTACCGGCGGATCGACGCCGGCCAGTTCGACGGCACGAAGGTCGTGAGCGAGGCGCTCGCCGGCGCGGGCGCGCTCCGCGACCGGATCAACCGACTGCCGACGTGGCCCTGGCCGCCGAACCTCATGCGGGGTTTCATCTCGGCACTGCTCCTGCCGGTCATCGTGTATGTGGTCACCCGTTCGATCGGGGGCCGGATCGGGCTGTGACGCGCAAGAAGCGACCCTACATCCCGCCGCGGCCGGCACCGACGCCCAGCGTCGCGCCCGGTGATCCGAGCCGCGCCCCGATCCCAAACCGGGCGGTCTCGATCGACCTCCACGCCACGGCCGGCCGGGCCGACATCCGGGCCGGGCAGCGGGTGCGGATCGCCGCGGGGACCTACGAGGGCGAGTCCGGGACGGTCGAGTCGATCGTGGCCGGGGTCATCCCCGCCGCCGTCGTCCGCACCGCCGACGGCAAGTCGCGCCGGGTCCGCACGATCGACCTCGTGCCCGACGCCGGAGCCGGCCCGACGGGAGCCGGCCCGGCCGCGAGCTGACCCGGCGGTTTCGTCACACCGAGGCGCCCGTCGGTCGTCCGTTGCTCCTGTGACCCTTCACCAATCGCCCGCGTACGCCCGCCGCCAGCCCTGGTCGCTGCTCCTCGCCGTCGCGCTCGCCATTCCCGCCGCGTTCTCGCTCGGCGCCCGGCCGGTCGCCGGCGCGACGATCGCCCAGCTCGTCGGCCAGAAGCTCGTGGTGGCGATGTCCGGCACGACGGCGAGTGCCGGCCTCCTCGGGCGGATCCAGCGCGGCGAGGTCGGCGGGGTGATCCTCTTCGGCTCGAACATCACGAGCGCCGCCCAGCTCGTGGCCCTCACGAGCCAGCTCCGCCAGGCGGCGGCCAATGGCGGCCAGCCGCCGCTCCTCATCGCGACGGACCAGGAGGGGGGCAGCGTGAAGCGCGTCCCGTGGGCCCCGCCGACACTCTCGGTCCCGCAGATGGGCGCACTCGGCTCGACGACGACCGCGAGCTCGCAGGGTCAGGCCGCGGGCACGGTCCTCGCCTGCGCCGGCCTCAACAACGACCTCGCGCCGGTCGCCGACGTCCCGGCCTCGACGAGCTCGTTCATGTACCAGCAGGGCCGGACGTGGTCGTTCAGCGCCTCGACGACGGCCTCGCTCTCGGACGCCTTCGCGACCGGCCTCGAGAGCGGCCATGACGTCCCGACGATGAAGCACTTTCCGGGCCTCGGCTTCGCGAGCCTCAACACCGACACCAACGTCGTGACGATCACGGCCTCGAAGTCGTCGCTCTCGCCGGGTCTCCTCCCGTACCAGGCCGCGATCGGCCACGGGATCCCGATGGTCATGCTGTCGAACGCGACCTACACGGCCTACGACAGCGCGAACGCGGCCGGCTGGTCGCCGGCGATCTCGATCGGGCTGCTGCGGACGACGCTCGGCTTCACGGGCGTCTCGATCACCGACTCCCTGACCGGCACGGCGGCGGCCCGCGGCGTCACCGCGACGAGCCTCGCGATCAAGGCCGCCAAGGCGGGGACGGACATGCTCCTGCTCACCGGTTCCGAGACCTCGACCGCGGCGTCCTACTCGAGCCTCCTGACGGCCGCCGGGAACGGCACCATCCCGCTGGCGGCGCTCCAGGCCTCGTACAGCCGGATCATCGCGCTCAAGGCGACGCTCCCCTCCCCGACCGTCGACCACACCGCCCCGACCGCGCACGCGCCGGTCTCGGTGCCCTACGCGACCTCGACCCTCGGCACGTCGACGACACCGATCCGGACGACGTGGTCGGCCGCCGACCCGTGCGGGATCTCGCAGTACACGCTCGAGCGGCGGACCGGCAGCGGCGGCTGGATCCTGCAGTCACTGGCGTCCGCGACTGCCGTCTCGGTGGTCCAGTCGCTGGCCTTCGGGACCGCCTACCGCTACGTCCAGCAGGCGACGGACGGCGCCGGCAACCGGACGAGCTGGGCGTACGGCCCGAGCTTCGAGCCGCTGCTCAGCCAGCAGTCGAGCAGCGCGATCCGCTACGCCGGAACCTGGCATACGGTCGCGAACAGCTACGCGTCCGGCGGCAGCCTCGCCTACTCGACCGCTGCCGGCGCGAGCGCGACGTTCACGTTCACCGGCCGCGCCGTGAGCTGGGTCGCGTATCGCGGCCCGACGCGGGGCCAGGCGAAGGTCTACGTGGACGGCGTGTACCGCCAGACCGTGAACCTCTACTCGTCGAGCTACGCGGCGCGCCAGATCGTGTTCGCCGCGACGTGGTCGGCGAACGGCAGCCACCGGATCGCGATCGTCAACGTCGGCACGGCGGGTCATTCCCGCGTGGACCTCGACGCCTTCGTCCGGCTCGTCGACCTCTAGCCGGCGGTGACGAGGACCGTATTGCCGTCCGGGTCGTCGACGAGGGCCATGTAGGCGCCGAAGTTGGTGGTGAACGGCTCGCGGACGACGTGATAGCCGGCGTTCGCGAGCTCGGCGTGGAGCGCGTCGACCGCGTCGTTCCCGTCGACGAAGAACTCGAGCATGATCCGCGACCCGCCGGACGGTGGCCGCCGGTTCGGATCGTTCCGATCGAACGTCGTCGACCAGATGATCGTGCGCCCGTCGCCGATGTCGACCCCGACGTCGGCTCGCTCATCGGCGCCCTCGGCGAACTCGACGCCGAGATGCCGGTAGAAGGCCAGCGAACGCGGGATGTCCTCGACGAGCAGCACGACCATCGTGAACCGCGGCTTGGCCATGGCGCTGATGCTATCGAGGCTCGCTGCCGCCGAGGCGCCGGTGGATCTGCAACGTCACGAACTCGGCCGGCCGGAGGGCCGCGAACCCGACGACGATGTTCAGGATCCCCTCGTCGATGTCGCTCTTGGTCATCGTCTCGCGGTCGCACTTCACGAGGTAGGCCTCCTGGGCAAGGCGGCCGTTGAACGCGCCTTGCCTGAACAGGCCGTGGAGAAACGCACCAACCGACTCGCGGACGGCGGCCCAGAGCGGCTCGTCGTTGGGCTCGAAGACGACCCACTCGAGCCCCGCCTCGATGCTCTGCTCGAGGTAGACCTGCAGGCGTCGGATCGGGATGTACTTCCACTCCGGGTCGGCCCGATCCGTGCTCGACAGGAGCCGGGCGCCCCAGGGCAGCACGCCGGTTCCCGGGAACTGCCGGATCGAGTTGATCCCGGCGTTCGCGATCGTCATCGCGGCCGCGTCGTCGAGCGCCACGGCGACGCCGGTCGCCCCGTTGATGGCCGAGTCGACGCCGGCGGGCGCCTTCCAGACGCCACGCGCCTCGTCCGTCCTCGCGATGACACCGGCAATCGCGCCCGAGGGCGCGGCGGTCGCCGGACCTGCCGACCCTGCGACGGTGAGCTCCGGGAAGAACACTGCTGCGCTCTGGCGGTCGAGGTTCGGCGCCCCGGCAAGGATGGCCGAGATCCCGGAGACCGCGGCCTCGGCCGTCTGCCATTCCGGCAGCGGATCGACGAGCAGGAGCGCGCCGCGCGTCACGCAGCACCGCGACGCTGCTTCCAGGGCCGCGGCCACCGTCGCGATGTCGACCGGCGAGGCGTCGCCGTACAGCCCCGGCAGGCAGAGGAGACTGAATTGCTC
>JBKPRF010000105.1:0-3273 GCA_046734475.1 Chloroflexota bacterium | reverse complement strand
TTGAGCTGACGACCTGGCTCATCACCCACGTCTATGCGGACTCCTGCAAGTGGCAGGGGACGCTCGTGCCCGTCACCGACTACGCGAGCCTTGTCACCGCGCTCACCCGCCAGAAAGGTCACGCCAACGCGGCGCCCACGCAGGTCACGATCGGCGGTCTCAAAGCGACCCGGTTCGTGTTCGGTCTCGATGCCGGCTTCGACGATGAGACGTGCGACGACGGCGGCGGACCCCTGAAGGGGATCGTCCGGCTGTGGCCCGACCCGGGGCCGAACGAGCAGGGCGGCTGGCTGATCTTCGCCGGGCAGACCACGACGGTGTACGCCATCGAGTCCGCCCCGAAGCCGATGATCCTCATGGCCGTCCGCCGGGGCGACTCACCCGCGGCCGACGTCGCGGGCCTCGAGCAGATCCTGGCCTCGGTCCGGTTCGAACCTGCGGCTTCGCCCAGCTCGACGCCCTGACCGACGGGCCCGGGAATCACGACGCCGGCGCGAGCCTCGCTCCGCCGGCGTCCTGCTGTGCGCGGCGGCCCCAGGCCACCTCCGACTACTTCTTCGCGGTGCTCTTGGCGGCGGGCTTGGCCTTCGCCTTGGCCTTCGGAGCCGCCTTCGCGGTCGCCTTGGCGGCGGCGGGCTTCGCAGCCGTCTTCGGCGTGGCCGCGGCCTTGGGCGCCGCCGCCTCCGCCGCTGCCTCGGCGCGGGACGTCCGGCTCAGCGCGGCACGGGCCTTGCCCGCGGCGGTCTGGGCGCCCTTGGCCTTGTCGGCCTTGCCCTGCGCGATCCGCGCCTTCGCGGCCTTCTGGGCGGCGGTTCGGCTGACCTGCTTGCCGTGACCGGCGGCGCCGGCGACGCCGCCGGCGAGACCGTTGATCCGGATGGCGAGGCGCGACTTGCGGCGAGCCGCCGCGTTCGGATGGATGGCGCCGGTCTTGGCGGCCCGATCGAGGGCGCTCATCGCGTCGGCGAGCACCGCGGCGAGATCGTCACCGGCGGCCGGCGACGTCGCGACGGCCACGGCCGAGCGCACGGCCGTCTTCGCCGCGGATCGGCGTGGGCCGAGCACGGCCTCGCGCCGCTCGGCGCTGCGGACGCGCTTCAGGCCTGATGGGCTGCGTGCGCCCTTCCACTTCCGGGGCGTTCTGGCCAAGTCGGAACCTCTCGATGCGGATCGGATTGGTGATTCGTGCGGGCGCGGGTCGGGCGCCGGACGCGGGCGCAGATGATAGCCCACACTCCGCGTCTGTGATCGCGATCGTGGGCGGCCTCGGCGCCGCGTGCTCGTGGGCGATCGCGACGTTGTCTTCCTCACGCTCGAGCCGGATGATCGGCGCGTTCTCGGTGCTCGCCTGGGTCATGACCGTCGGGTTCGCGGTCAGCGTCCCGCTCGCGATCCTCACGCCCGGACCGACGCCGGAACCGCTGCAGCTCGCCGGCCTCGTCACGGTCGGGCTGGCCTACAACGGCGGGCTGCTGATCGCGTACGCCGCGTTGACGCACGGCCGGGTGTCGATCGTCGCGCCGATCGTCGCGACGGAGGGCGCCGCGGCGGCGGTCATCTCGATCGCGTCCGGCGAGGCGATCAACCCGATGACCGCGGTCGTCCTGGCGGTCATCGCGGTCGGCGTGGTCCTGGCGGCCCTCGAACGGTCGTCTGCGGCCGGGCGCGATCCGCACCTGACGCGGACCGTGCTCCTGTCGCTCGCGGCGGCGGTGAGCTTCTCGATCGGCCTCGTCGTCGCCGGCCGGCTCAGCACGGCCGTGCCGGCGCTGTGGATCGTCGCCGCCGCACGGATCGTCGGGGTCGTCGTGATCGTGCTGCCGCTGCTGGTCCTGCGGCAGCTCCGGCTCACCCGCCGGGCCGCACCGCTCGTCGTCGTCTCGGGCCTGCTCGAGGCGGTCGGGAGCGGGCTGTATGTCATCGCCGCGAAGGAGGGCGTCGCGGCCGCCGCGGTCCTCTCCTCGCAGTTCGCGGCGATCGCCGCGATCGGGGCGTTCTTCCTGTTCGGCGAGCGGCTCCAGCGCGTGCAGCTCGCCGGGGTCGTGCTGATCGCGGTCGGCGTGACCGCGCTCGCGGCAGTCCGGGCCTAATCCGCGGGCCCGGCCTGGGCGGCCACGCGCCGCCAGCCCTTCGGGCGGAGCTCATGGAGCTCGCCAAGGCTGATGTCGAACCACGCGCCGTGGAGCGCGAGCGTGCCGTCCTCCACCCGTCGCCGGATCCACGGGAACGTCCGCAGGTGACCGATCGACTGTTCGATCGACCGGCGCTCCAGCTCCAGCCGGCGCTCCTCGACGTTCGCCGAGGGTGGCAGGGCGATCGTGGCGGCGAGGTCCCGCAGGCCGGCGGTCCACGTCCCGAGGAAGTCGCTCGCGGTCAATGGCCCGGCCTCCTCGAGCGCCGCGGCGATGCCCCCACAGCGGCCGTGGCCCAGGACGACGATCGAGTCGACGCCCAGCGCGACGACCCCGTACTCGAGCGCGGCGCTGACGCCGTGGGCCTGGGCGTCGGGGGCGAAGACGGGCACCAGCCCGGCGACGTTCCGAACGACGAAGAGCTCGCCCGGCCCCGCGTCGAAGATCGCCTCCGGCGCGGAGCGCGAATCGGAGCAGGCGACGACGACGGCGTGCGGCCGCTGACCGGCTTCGGCGAGACGGGCGTAGCGCTCGGCATCGGTCGCGTAGCGGCCCTCGCGGAAGCGGCCGTAGCCGGCGAGGAGGTCCCGCGGCAGCGCGGTGGGCTCGGTCACGCCCGCAATCGTAGGCACGAGCCACGCAGCGGGCCCGAGCCGCATACTCCCGCCTCGTGACCATCCCCCAGGATCGCCTGCGGAACTTCTCGATCATCGCCCACATCGACCACGGCAAGTCGACCCTGGCCGATCGGCTGCTCGAGCTGACCCACACGATCGACGCTCGGCAGATGACGAGCCAGGTCCTCGATTCGATGGACCTCGAGCGCGAGAAGGGCATCACGATCAAGGCCCGGGCCGTCCGCCTCGAATACACCGCGGACGACAGCCTGACGTACGGCCTCAACCTCATCGACACGCCAGGGCACGTCGACTTCGCCTACGAGGTGAGCCACAGCCTCCAAGCCTGCGAGGGAGCGATCCTCGTCGTCGACGCCACCCAGGGGATCGAGGCCCAGACGCTCGCGAACGTCCACCTCGCCCTCCGCGAGGGCCTGCTGCTCATCCCCGTCCTGAACAAGATCGACCTGCCGTCCGCTGACCCGGCGACGATCATCGACGAGCTCGAGAACGTTCTCGCGATC
>JBKPRF010000104.1:0-2828 GCA_046734475.1 Chloroflexota bacterium | reverse complement strand
GCCCGTGACCGGCGCGGCAGCTCCGGCCCCCAGCACCGCGGGCCGGCCGCTGGTCCGACGACTCCTCAACGCAGCAGCGGTGCCGCTGGGCGCGGTACTCCTGGCCTTCCTCGTCGGGTCGGTGCTGATCCTCGTCTCGAGCCTGAGCACGAAGGGCTCGATCGACATCGGTCTGCCCATCGTGGCCTACAGCGCGATGTTCGAAGGCGCCGGGCTCTACGGCAACATCAACGGCCTCGTCAACACGATCGTCCAGGCCGCACCGCTCGTCCTGGGCGGCCTGGCCGTGGGCGTGGGCTTCAAGGCCGGGCTCTTCAACATCGGCGCCACGGGCCAGTTCCTCATGGGCGCGATCGCCGCTGCGGGGACCGGGGCTGCCGTGGCCGATTGGCCCGCGCCAGTGGCGATCACCGTCTCGGTCCTCGCCGGCGCGATCGTCGGTGGCCTGTGGGGCTTCATCCCCGGCGCGCTCAAGGCCTGGACCGGCGCCCACGAAGTCGTGACGACGATCATGCTGAACACGATCGCCTCGACCTTCATCGGCTACCTCGTGAGCGGTCCCCTGCTCGCACCGGGCTTCTCGTTCGACCGCACCGGGGACATCAAGAACGCGGCGCTGCCGATCCTGTTCGGCCGGAACCTCCATCTCGGCATCCTGCTGGCGGTCATCGCGGTGCCCGCGATCTGGTGGCTGCTGTGGCGTAGCACGATCGGCTTCGAGATCCGGACGGTCGGCGCGAACCCGAGCGCCGCTCGCTACGCAGGCATGCGGCCGGGCCTCATCACGATCCTGACGATGTCGCTCTGCGGCCTGCTCGCGGGCGTCGCGGGAGCGAATGAGATCCTCGGGATCACCCACTTCATCAACGCGAACTACGGGACGAGCGTCGGGTTCGACTCGATCACGGTCGCGCTGCTCGGTCGGGCCCATCCCCTCGGCATCGCCTTGGCGGCGCTGCTCTTCGGGGCGATGCGAGCGGGGGCCGGCCTCATGCAGATCAACACCGGCATCCCGGTCGAGATCGTCGACATCCTCCAGGCGGTCGTGCTCCTATTCGTCGCGGCCGACGTCATCGTCCGGCGCGTCCTCAGGATCCGCGGCGCCGGCGCGGGTATCAGCGAGCTCCAGACGATCACCAAGTCGTACGGCGAGCAGACCGCCGTCTGATGGACGCCATCAATTCGATCCCGGTCATCGGGGTCCTCGCCCAGCTCATCGAGTACCTCGTCGGGTCCTATTCGAATCCCACCGTCTCGGTCCAGGTCCTGTTCTTCGCCACGCCTCTGATCCTCGGTGCCATGTGCGGGATCATGTGCGAGCGCTCGGGGGTCGTGAACATCGGCATCGAGGGGATGATGCTGATGGCGGCATTCACGGGGTTCATCGGCGCGGGCTACGCGGCCTACGTGCTGCCGGCGGACATCTGGCCGATCTTCGGGATCACCCTGCCGCTTCTCGCCGGCGTCCTGGTCGCGGTCCTGACCGGGATGCTCGTCTCGCTCCTGCACGCCTGGCTCGCGATCTCGATCCGCGCCGACCAGATCATCAGCGGCACGATCATCAACATCCTCGCGGCGGGCCTCACCGGCTACCTCCATCGCCTGATCGTCACCCCGAATCCGACCCTCGGCGGGACGATCTTCGCCGACCTCGACACGCCACAAGCCATCAACGACATCCCGGTCCTCGGCTGGGCGGTCAACACCCTCTTCCACCACGGACCGATCGCGATCACGTCGCTCGTGGTCGTCGTCGTCCTCGAGATCCTCCTGTTCCGGTCCCGCTGGGGCCTCCGGACCCGGGCCGTCGGTGAGCATCCCAAGGCGGCCGAGACCGTCGGGATCGATGTCATCCGGGTGCGCTACCGGAACGTGATCCTCGGTGGCATCTTTGCCGGCCTCGCGGGGGCGTGGCTCACCCTCGAGGCCCAGGGCCACTTCCAGCTCGGCCTGACGGCAGGCCGCGGCTTCATCGCCCTCGCCGCCGTCATCGTCGGCCGCTGGCGACCCCTCGGGGCTCTCGCGGCGGCGATCCTGTTCGCCGCGAGCGACGCGCTCCGGATCGCGATCGGCGTTGCCCCGCCGACAGGCGACCTGGCGACCGTCATGAACATCATCCCGAGCGCGTTCTACGGCGCCCTGCCCTACATCGTGACGATCATCGTCCTGGCCGGCTTCGTCGGGCGGAGCACACCGCCGGCGGCGGACGGCCAGCCGTACACCCGCGAGGCCCGGACCTGACCGCCACCGGCCAGCGCGACTCGGAGGCCCGGCGCGCCGGCGAGCGACAGCGGCTCGCCGACATGCTCGATTACCAGGACGGCCGGCTCGACGTGCCCCTCCTCGACGATGACGCCGTCGCCGAGCTGCTGCGGACGAGCCAGCGGATCGCCGTCATCGGCGCGTCGTCCAACCCGGCGCGGGCCTCCCACGGCGTGTTCCGCTACCTGCGCGCGGTCGGCTACGACGTCGTGCCGGTGAATCCCGGCGAGACGGAGGTCGCCGGCCTCCCCGCGTACCCCACGCTCGCCGCGGCGGTGGCAGCGACCGGACCGTTCGACATCGTCGACGTCTTCCGGCGCGCCGAGCTCGGCCCGCCCCACGCCCGCGAGGCGGTCGAGGCCGGCGCGCGCTGCCTGTGGCTGCAGCTCGGGATCGTCAGCGCCGAGGCCGGCCGGATCGCGACGGCCGGCGGCCTGCAGGTGGTGATGGACCGGTGCACGAAGGTCGAGCACGCCCGGCTCGTCTGAGCCGACGGGTCCGCGGCTGGAGCTGCGGCAGCGCTAGAGCTGCAGCAGCCCCACGATCGCCATCACGACCCCAACGCC
>JBKPRF010000103.1:0-5331 GCA_046734475.1 Chloroflexota bacterium | reverse complement strand
GAGTATCCCCAGATCCTGACCTCGATCACCGTGACCCACGAGGTCGAAGGGCTGATCGTCGAGGAGGCCGCCGTCCGCCGCTCGATCGAGCTCTCGGCGCTCAAGTACTGCCCGGTCAACGCGATGCTCTCGGCGGGCGCGACCGAGGTCCACCACCGGTACATCGCGCGGCAGACCGGCGACGCCCCGGACGAGTCGGAGGGCGAGGTCGTCGTCACGGGGCCGTACAAGCGCCCGGAGATCGTCGCGTAGCGTGATCCGTCAAGGAGGCTCATTGGTCGTTCGACCGATGGCATCGCGCCCCCGGCCTTCTTACACTGCGCCGCAATGAACCCGGTCGGCTCCATCCAGAGTCCGCTTGTCGTCGGGCGCGACGATGTGCTGACGCGCATCGACCGGGCCGTTGCCGAGGCGAAGGCCGGTCGAGGGCGGCTGCTCCTGTTCGCGGGTGAGGCCGGGATCGGCAAGACGCGACTCGTCGGCACGTCGCTGCGACAGGCGGCCGGCGCCGGGTTCCGCGCCTCGAAGGGCGACCTCTCGCCGAACGACCAGCTCGTCTCGCTCGCGTCGATCGCCGACCTCGCCCGATCGATGCGGAAGGACCAGTTCGGCGACCTCGCCACGGACATCCTTGCCACCCGAGGCGGCAAGGGCGGTGACTCGCTGGCAAGCCGCCGGATCCTGGTCCACGAGCTCACCGACCGGATCGTCGCGGCGATCGATCGGCCGACGGCTCTTGCCTTCGAGGACCTCCAGTGGGCCGACGAGCTCAGCCTCGAGGTCATCGGCGAGCTGGCGCGAGCCGCTGGCAAGCTGCCGCTGCTGCTGATCGGGTCGTACCGGCTCGACGAGCTTCCCAGCGGCTCGATCCACCGCGAGTGGCGCGCCCGGCTCCTCACCCAGCGTCTCGCCGAGGAGATCACGCTCGATCGCCTCACCCCGGAGCAGACCTCGCTCGTGACGACGCTGATCCTCGCGACCGGGCTGCCGGCGCCGCGAGAGGTGGCTGAGGCGGTCCATGAGCGGACCAACGGCATCCCGCTCCACATCGAGGAGCTGCTCGCCGCGCTCGGCGGTGCCGAGGCGGTCGACGGCCGCGTCGTCCGGGACGCCGCCGTACCCGACACGATCGAGGACGCAGTCCTCGCCCGGGTCGGCCGGCTCAGCGAGGACGCCCGCAGCGTTGCCCGGGCAGGCGCCGTGCTCGGCCGGTGCTTCGTCCCGGAGGTCGTGGCGGGGATCATGAACCGCCCGGTCGAGGGGCTCGACGAGGCCCTCGAGGAGCTCGTCGACGCCGCGATCCTGTTCCCCTACAACCACGTCGATCGGGGCTATTTCGACTTCCGCCACCAGCTGCTCCGCGATGCGCTCTACCACGCCGTCCCGCAAGCGGAGCGTCGCCGGCTGCACGCCCGCGCGGCGGAGTTCGGGCAGAAGCTCGCGGGGGCCTCCGAGGTGCACGCCTCCCTGCACTACGAGCGTGCCGGACTGAAGGCCGACGCCTTCCGCGCGGCCCTCGCGGGCGCGAAGGCCGCCGGCGCGATGGTCAGCCGGTTCGAGGAGTTCGAGCTGTACCGCCGCGCCATCGCGAACATCCCCGACGGGTTGACGGCCTCGGAGCTCGGCGACCTCTACGCCGCCTACGGAACCGCGGCTTCCTCCGTGGATGACGTCCGCGCGATGGAAGAGGCGTTCTCGCTCGCGAGGCGCTGGTACCTCGAGGCATCCCGGCCGGTCGACGCGGCGAGCGCGTTGCTCGTGCAGTGGTCGATCGCGCGGAAGGACGTCCGGGCCGGGAGCGAGTCGCAGTGGATCATCGAGCAGGCCGAATCGGAGCTGCTGGCGCTGCCGCCGTCGCCCGAGCGATCGGCCGCGTTGGCCGACGTGCGCGTCTTCCAGGCCATCCGCGCCTTCGACGTCGTGAACGTGGCCGAAGCGCGTGCCCGCGCCCGGGAGATGCTCGAGCTGGTCCAGGAATCCGGCGTCGACGAGACCGCGATGGAGATCACCCGCCTCGATGCGGAGCACTTCCTGGCGCTGGCCGACGCGCTCGACGGCGACGTCGGCGGCGGTCTCGGGCGGATGATCGCGCTCTCCCGGGAGGCCCGCGACGCCCGCTTCGAATCGACCGGCGTCACGAACTACCGGATCACGGCCGACGTCGCCGTGAGGTTCATGGACTACGCGACGTGCCGCGTCGGCACCGCCGAAGGCCTTCGCTACGCCGACGAGATCGAGCAGTCCTACTGCCGCCACATCCTGGCCGGGACCTCAGCGCATCTCGCCTGGACCGAGGGCCGCTGGGACGACGCGATCTCGACGGCGGCGATCGAGCTCGTCGAGCCCGGGAGTCGCCGGACAACGCTCGGATCGCGGGCGGTGCTGGGCTACGTGGCCCTTGGGCGGGGCGAGACGGATCGCGCCCGCGAGCTCCTCGACGGATCGCTCGCGATCAGCCGCCCGAGCGGCGAGGTCACGCTCATCCTGCCGGCGCTGTGGGGCCTCGCCGAGGCCGCGCTGGTCGCCGGTGATGCGGTGCGGGCGTTCGATCACTGCCAGGAGGCGGTCGAGCTCGCTGCCCCGACCGGCGAGCGGGTGCTCCTGGTGCCGTTCGTCGTCACCGGTGTCCGGGCGGCCCTCGCCGACCGGCGGCCCGAGCAGGCGGAACGCTGGCTCGATCGGATCAGGACACTGCTCGCCGGCTGGACCGGCCTTGCGCAGCCCGCCATCGATCACGCCGACGGACTGATCCGCCTCGCGGCGGGCTCCACCGTGTCCGCGCGGACGGCGCTCGAGGCGGCCATCGCCGGATGGGACGCTCGAGAGCGGATCTGGGAGGGAACCTGGGCGCGGCTCGATCTCGCAACGTGCCTCGTCCGGAGCAACCGGTATCCCGACGCCATCCGCTTGCTCGACGAGGTTCGCGCAGCGGCCGAGCGGCTCGGCAGCGAGCCCCTCCGATCGCGGGCCGAGGAGCTCGGCCGGCTGGCCCGGTCACGCGGCGGCGAGGTCGAGCCGTGGTATCCCCTGTCGGCCCGCGAGTTCGAGGTCGCTCAGAAGATCGTCGAGGGCCTCACCAACGCCGAGATCGGCGCCGAGCTGTTCGTGTCGCCCAAGACCGTGAGCGCCCACGTCGAGCACATCCTGGCCAAGCTCGGGGTCTCGCGTCGCGCCGAGATCGCCGCGTGGGCGTCGACCGTTCGCTCGCCTGCCCGCCAGGCCATCGAGTCGCCCGGCAACGGCGTCCACGCCGTGGAGGCCGCCGCCCGGGCCTAGGCCGGGCTCGGAACGTCCTGCAACCGGGCGTAGCCCGGCTTGATCACATCGTTGATGAGCCGCAGCCGCTCGTCGAACGGGGCGAACGCGCTCTTGATCCCGTTGAGGGTCAGCCACCGCATCTCGTCGAGGCCGAGGTCGAAGGCCCGATCGAGGGCGGCGAACTCGCTCGACATCGAGACGTTCGACATGAGCCGGTTGTCGGTGTTGACCGTGACCCGAAACCGCAGCCGCCGGAGCAGGTCGATCGGGTGCTCCTCGATCGAGGCCGCGGCGCCGGTGTGGACGTTGGAGGTCGGGCACATCTCGAGCGGGATCCGGCGGTCCCGGACGAACGCCGCCAGGCGGCCGAGGATCGGCTCGCCGTCGGGATCGAGCGTCACGTCGTCGATGATCCGGACGCCGTGGCCGAGGCGCTCCGCGCCGCAGAACTGGAGCGCCTCCCAGATCGACTTCAGGCCGAACGACTCGCCGGCGTGGATCGTGATGTGGAAGTTCTCGTGGCGGACGAGGTCGAACGCCTCGAGGTAGCGCGTCGGCGGAAAGCCCTTCTCCGGCCCCGCGACGTCGAAGCCGACCGTGCCGGCGTCGCGCCACCGGATGGCCGCCTCGGCGACCTCGACCGAGCGGGCGAACTGGCGCATCGCCGTGACGATGACCTTCATGACGATCGGGGTCCCGGCCCCGGCCGCCCGCATCGCGCCGATCCGGAAGCCCTCGAGGTTCGCGTCGATCACCTCGTCAAGCGTCAGGCCCTTGGCCGTGGACAGCTCCGGCGCGTACCGGATCTCGGCATAGACGACCCCGTCGGCGGCGAGATCCTCGGCGCACTCGGCGGCGACCCGGATGATGGCGTCGCGATCCTGGAGCACGCCGACGGTGTGGGCGAACGTCTCGAGGTACAGCTCGAGCGACTTGCGGTCGGCGCCGCGCCGGAACCAGGTCGCCAGGTCGTCGGGATCGGTCGTCGGCAGGGCGTCGTAGCCGAATTCCGAGGCGAGGTCGATCACCGTTCTCGGCCGCAGGCCGCCGTCGAGATGGTCGTGGAGGACCACCTTCGGCGCCTGCCGGATCGTCTCGAGCGGCAGCATCGTGGCGGGCATGGTAAAGCCCGCCGGGTGAAGGTCCCGGCGGGCTGCGGAGGACCGGTGGTCCGTTACTTCCTGGCGATCACGATCTGCTCGGAGAGCGAGGTGGTCGTCGTCGTGCCGGTGTACGACACGCTGACGGTGATCGTCACGGCACCGAGCGGCCGCTTGCCGAGCTGCCAGTTGTAGATGAACTGGTGGCTTGCGAGGTCGTACCGAAGGCACTGGGCGGTCTTCGTCTGGACCCCGGTCGCCGTGAACGTCACCTGGCAGTTCGTCGCGAGCGCCGCGGCTTCCGAATCGGGGATCCGGACGCCGTCCGCGTCGGCCAGCGCGATCTTGATCGGAACGGTCTGGCCGGCGAGCCACTTCGAGCCCGGGACGGGCGAGAAGAAGCCGAGCATCCGGTACCCGACGACATAGTCGATCGAGGCCGTGTTCTCGTTGCCGGCGTTGTCGGTCGCCGTGCACTCGACCGAGTGGGCCCCGGCCGTGCTGGTGTCGATCGGATCGCAGCTCGAGCTGGCGACGCCGGAGGTGGCATCGGTGGCGTTCGGCGAGGCCGTGACGCCCGTCTGGCCGAGGGTGATCGTCGTGGTGCTCAGGGTCGGTGCCAGATCGGGGTCGGTCTGGTCGATCTTGAACGTGGCACTCGCCACGGGCAGCTCGACGTTGTTCTCGGTGTCGACGCTCGCCGCATACACGGCGTGCTCACCGTCGGTGCTGACCGTGCCGATCGAGCAGGCCGTGCTCGGCAGGTCGGCGAAGCTCGCCGGCACGGATGCGGGATCGAGCACGCAGCGGGTCTCCGCGACGGTGCTGTCCGCGTCCGTCGCGCTGACCGTCACGCCGACCGGGCTGACGTACCAGCTGTTCGAGCCGTCGGGCGAGCTCGGAGACAGCGTGATCGTCGTCACCGGTGCCTGGCCGCTGAACTCGTACGCCCCGAGGTCGGGCTCCGCATCGC
>JBKPRF010000102.1:0-3958 GCA_046734475.1 Chloroflexota bacterium | reverse complement strand
GGCGGCGCGACCGCGGCCTGGGTCGCGTAGAAGAGCTTCGGCCGGCGGCCCTTGACCATGGGCGGCTCGAGCCGCGAGAAGGCCTCCTGCACGACGCGGTTCAGCTCCGCGGTCGGGATCCGCCGGCGGCGCTCGCCCCAGACGTCGACGGCGAGCTCGAGGACCCGGTCGACCCGCTGGCCGGTCTTGGCCGAGATCGAGACGACCGGCGCGAAGTCGAGAAATGGCGCCTGGCCCCGAACCCACGTCACGTACTGGTCGAAGGTCTGGCCGGTCTTCTCCTCGACGATGTCCCACTTGTTCAGCGCGACGACGAGCCCCCGACCCTCGTCGACGACGTAGCCCGCGATGTGGGCGTCCTGGGCCGTCAGCCCATCGACCGCATCGACGAGAAGGACCGCGACGTCGGCACGGCTGATGGCCCGCATCGAGCGCAGCGTCGAGAACTTCTCGGCCGCCGGCCCGCCGGCCACCTTGCCGCGGCGCTTGATGCCCGCGGTGTCGATGAGCACGACCTCGCCCTGGCCCCACGAGATCGAGGTGTCGATGGCGTCGCGGGTCGTGCCGGGAATGTCGGACACGATCATCCGCTCCTCGCCGAGGAGCGCGTTCAGCAGGCTCGATTTGCCGACGTTCGGGCGGCCGACGAGGGCGATCGACGGGGTCGTGTCCTCCTCGGCGTCGTCGGCGGCGTCTGCGCTCTCCGGCACCGGCGGCAGCGCCTTGACCACCTCGTCCAGGAGGTCGGCGACGCCGCGGCCGTGGATGGCCGCGATCGGCACCGTCTGGTCCCAGCCCAGTGACCAGAACTCGGCGGCATCGAGCTCGCGCTTGGCGTTGTCGCTCTTGTTGGCCGCGACGAGCACCGGGGCCGTGGCTCGCCGCAGGAGCTCGGCCGCTTCCTCGTCGGCCGGCGTCATGCCACTGATCGAATCGACGACGAGCACGATGACGTCCGCTTCGCGGATCGCGATGCGGGCCTGGACCTGGACGCTCGCCTCGATCGGGTCGTCGGTCGCCGCCTCGAGCCCGCCGGTGTCCACGACGAGGAACCGCCGGCCGTTCCATTCGCCCTCGCCGTAGAGGCGGTCGCGGGTCGTCCGCGCGCGGTCCTCGACGACGGCGGTGCGGCCGCCGACGATGCGGTTGAACAGCGTCGACTTGCCAACGTTCGGCCGCCCCACGATGGCGACCACCGGCAGTCCGCCGCCCGTCCCAGCCATGGTTCCCGGTCCTAGCTGGCTGCGGCGTGGAAGGTCGGGAGCGACGTCGTCCGGCCGGCCGGCGTCGCGGCGAGGGCGAAGGCCGCGTCGGCGAGATTCGCTGCGTCCGCCCGAGTCTTCGGCGTTCCCGCCAGCTCCAGAATCTGCCGAGCGACCGCGTGGAGGTCCTCGATCGGCGTCGAGGTTCCGCCCGTCACACCGACGACCTTCGCGCCGGCGAACACCGCCGCGTCGTTGAGGTCGCGGACGTTCTCGATCTGGACGGCCTTCGTGCCGGCGATGCCACAGAGGCGCGTGAGCTCCTTGGTGTTCGCCGATGAGCGGCCACCGACAACCACCATGAGGTCGACCTCCCGGGCGGTCTCGAGCGTGTCCTCCTGGCGCCGGATCGTGACCGGGCAGACGGTGTTCACGATCTTCAGCTCGTGGCTGCGCGAGACCATGAATGCCGCCAGCTTCTCGAACTTCCAGGGTGGCTGGGTCGACTGCGAGATGAGGGCCATCTTCTTGCGCCGCGGGATGCGGTCCCAGTCCTCTTCCTCGTCGACGACGATCGCATCGGGGGCGAAGCCGAGCAGGCCGACGACCTCGGGATGCTTCGGCGTGCCGAGGAGGACGATCGTGTAGCCCTCCTCGACGAGCTTCTTGAGCTCCTTCTGCTCCTGGATCACCCAGGTGCACGTGCCGTCGATGACCTCGAGCCCGCGGGCCTGGGCCCGGGCCATGACCTCGGGCTTGACCCCATGGGCCCGGATGACGACCGCGGCGCCGGTCTGGACGTCGTCGAGCGTCTCGACGGTCTCGATGCCGAGCGCGAGCAGGTCGTGGACCACGCCCTCGTTGTGGACGACCTGGCCGAGGGTGTGCGTGGTCTTGCCGTTGGCGCTCGACTCCTTGGCCATGTCGATGGCCTCGCGGACGCCATAGCAGAACCCCGTGCGCTTCGCGATTCGGATCGCCTCGACCGTTCCCATGTCACCGTCGAGTATCCCACGGGCCAGCCTCAGCCCCCGGCTGGATCCTTCGGCCGGATCGTGACGCTGGCCCCGCTGTCGTGCCGGCGCAGCTCGAAGATGTGCGTGAGGCGCCTGGCAACCGGTCCGAAGATGAGCTCGACCTGGCGCACGGCGTCGTCGGCGCTCGCGCCACCCCAGGCCAAGGCCTCGGGGTCGGGGCCGACGAGCTCGATCCGTGCCTCGGCGTCGTCCCCGGTCGCCGTGGCGTCGAAGACGCCCGGCGCGGCGATCTGGGCGGCCATGACGTCGGCCATGCGCCGGGCACCGACCCCGGGCTTCGTGGTCGCCCAGCTGATCGAGGCCAGGTACGCGCAGTAGTCCTCGAAGTCGAGGCCGCGACGTCTGATCCAGCCGAGCGTGCCGACCTGGAAGGCCGCCGCGACCCCCTGCGCACGATCCAGGCGCTCCTGCGTCCGCGCGAGGTCATCGGTCATCGATCCAATTCTCCGCCAGGTGTGGTCCCGCCGTCGGTCGCTCGGACGTCGTCCGCGCCGGCCACGTCCGGCGCGTAGACGCCGCGCTGGCGTGGCGGGAGGAGCTCGGCGATGCGACTCATGATCAGGCGAGTGGCGGCCTCTTTCTGCTGTCGCCGATCCCGCCCGTTGCCGGCGCCGTCGCCGCCGCCGGCGATCCCGAGCTCGTCGGCAACGCGGAACGGCTTGCCGATGCGGATCGTGACGGGCCGGCCCGGCCGCGGCAGAAGCCGGCCGCGTGGCCAGAAGCGATCCGAATCGGCGATGCCGATCGGCAGGACCGGCGCGCCGCTCCGGAGCGCGAGCACGGCCACGCCCTCGCGGACCTCCTGGAGCGCGCCGTCCCTCGAGCGCGTGCCCTCGGGAAAGACGGCCAGGACGTTGCCGGACTCGAGGATCCGCATCGCCGTGCGGAACGCGTCGACGTCCGCCGCGCGGCGGTCGACGGGATGGATCGCGGCGGCACGCATCGCCCAGCCGACGACCGGCGCCTCGAGCAGCTCGCGCTTGCCGAGCCAGTTCAGCGGCCGGTCGAGCCGGCCGTTGAGAAACGCCCCGATGATCGGCGGATCGGCGCTCGACGCATGGTTCGCGGCGATGATCAGCGGTCCCGCCGGCAGGTGCTCGAGATCGCCTTCGAAGCGGATCGGGGCGAGGAGGCTGGCGATCGTCCGGAGGACGGCGCTCCCGAACCGCAGCACGAGGCTCTTCTGCGATGCGATCTTCGTCGGCGCGACGCGGCCGCGCCGGACCGCGCCGAGCACGGTCCGCGGCCGGCGGCCGCGCCGAGCCTCCGGCCCGACCGGGGCGTCGTGGGTCTCGGCCGCTGCCGACCGGATCGTCGCGACGACCTGCTCCACCGTGTCCTCGAACGCATTGCCGTCGGTGTTCAGGACGACCGCATCCGGAGCACGTCGGAGCGGGGCCACGGGTCGAGTCGAATCGAGCTCGTCGCGACGCCGGAGCTCGGCGAGGATCTCCTGGCCCTCCGGGCTCGCCGGGTCGATGCCCCGCTCGAGCGCGCGGCGCCCTGCCCGCTCCTCCGGCGACGCGTCGAGGAAGATCTTCAGGTCTGCATCCGGCAGGACCACCGTCCCGACGTCGCGGCCGGCCATGATGAGGCGACCGTCGGCGGCGATCTCGCGCTGGCGCTCGAGCAGCGCGTGCCGGAGCTCCGGCACCCGGGCATACGCCGAGACCGCGACGTCCACCGCCTCGACGTGCACCTCGTCGGTCCGGTCGACAT
>JBKPRF010000101.1:0-6892 GCA_046734475.1 Chloroflexota bacterium | reverse complement strand
TGGCCGGGCTGACGCTCGCCCATGACCGGCGGCACATCGCCCGAGCGGTGCTCGAGGCCGCGGCCCTGGCGATCCGCCATGTCGCCGAGCCGATCGCCGCCGCCGGCGTCCCGATCGACGCCATGCGGGTCTGCGGCGGGCCCGCCCACAGCGGGACATGGAACCGGATCAAGGCCGACGTCACCGGCTTCGACGTGCTGGTCCCGAGGGTCCTCGAGGCGACCGTCCTCGGGGCGGCGATCGTGGCCGCGGTCGGTGTGCGGATCCATGCCGACCTCCCGACCGCGATCCGGGCGATGACGGCGATCGAGCGCCGGATCGAACCCGATCCGGCCAGCCACGCGGTCTACGACGAGGTCTACCGCCGCTATGTCGAGCTGTGGCCGGCCGTCGCGCCAGTGCTCGCCGTCGGAGCCGGGGCGTGACCC
This sequence comes from Chloroflexota bacterium, assembly GCA_046734475.1. Classification (GTDB taxonomy): domain Bacteria; phylum Chloroflexota; class Limnocylindria; order Limnocylindrales; family CSP1-4; genus UBA5189. The sequence goes on along the minus strand of JBKPRF010000101.1, from coordinate 6,464 downwards.
AGGCTCCGCCCGGAGGCGGTCGGCTCGAGGTCCGCGACGTCGCCGTGTCGTTCCCCGCGGGACGGCGCGACCGGCTGGTCGCGCTGGATGCGATCAACCTCGCCATCGAGCCGGGCGAGATCGTCGCCCTCATCGGCCCCAACGGCAGCGGCAAGAGCACGCTGCTGCGAGTGCTCGCGGGACTGCTCGCGCCCGAGCGTGGCGTCGCGCTCCTCGACGGCGACCCCGTCACCCGCCCGGATCCACGGATCGGCCTCGTCTTCCAGGAGCCGCGGCTGCTGCCGTGGCGCTCCGCGGCTCGCAACGTCGGCTATCCGCTCGAGCTCGCCGGTTGGCCGACCGCCGAGCGCGATCGGCGCGTCGGCGAGCTGCTCGAGCTCGTCGACCTCGAAGCGATGGCCTCGCGCCACCCGGACGAGCTGTCGGGCGGGATGCGGCAGCGCGCGGCCCTCGCCAGGAGCCTGGCTCTGCAGCCTCGCGTCCTGCTGCTCGACGAGCCGTTCAGCGCCCTCGACGAGCTGACCCGAGAACGCCTCAACGTCGAGCTTCTCGGTCTCTGGGCTCGGACCTCGACGACGATCGTCGTCGTGACCCACTCGATCCAGGAGGCGATCTTCCTCGGCGATCGGGTCGTCGTCCTCTCGGAGCGACCCGGCCGGGTCGTGGCCGACATCCCGATCCGGCTCCCCCGACCCCGATCGCCGGCGACGCTCGACGAGGCGGTCGTGGGCGCGACCGCGCGCGAGATCCGGGCGAATCTCGCCGGAGCGGCGGCATGACCGCGGCCGAGGTCGCGACGGCCCAGGCCAGCCGTCGCATCACCGCGCTCGGAACGACGCTGCTCGCGTTCCTGGCATTCGTCGGGCTGTGGCAGGCGATCGTCGCCGTCGGCAACTACCCGCCGTTCATCCTGCCCGCGCCGGGGCAGGTCCTGACGCGCTTCGTCACCGCTTGGACCGACGGCACCATGGCCCGCCACGCCGGCGAGACGCTGCTCGAGATCGGGCTCGGCTTCGGCGTCGGCGCGTCGCTTGCGATCGTCGCGGGCTATGCCCTCGCTCGCTCCTCGGTCGTCGAGCGCGTCGTCTCGCCGTATCTCGTCGCGGCCCAGGCGACGCCGATCCTCGCCCTCGCGCCACTGCTGGCCCTGTGGTTCGGCCCGGGCCTCACCGCGAAGGTCGTCATCTGCGGGCTCATCGTCTTCTTCCCGATCGCGATCTCGACGATGGTCGGCATCCGGTCGGTCGACGCGCGCCTGCTCGAGCTCGGCCGAAGCCTGCGGGCGACCCGCGGCCAGGTGCTGCTCACCCTCGAGATCCCCGCGGCCCTGCCGTCGATCTTCGGCGGCCTCCGGGTCGGCGTGACGCTCGCCGTCGTCGGCGCCATCGTCGCGGAGTGGACCGGTGCCGAGCGCGGCCTCGGCGTCCTCGTCAACCTCGCCCGCGGCAGCCTCTTCGACATCCCGCTCATGTTCGCGACGCTCATCACGATCGCCCTGCTCGGTGTCGCGCTCTACGTCCTCGTCGTCGTCGTCGAGCGGGCCCTGCTCAGGGCCCGCTGAAGGAGAGTCCGATGTTCCATCGCGTCCGATCCGTCATGGCCGTGGTCGTCCTCGGGCTGGTGGCCGCCGGCTGTATGCGGGGACCCGATATCAACCCGAGCCAGACCCCGATCTCGAGCGTCGTGCCGTTGACCGTCGGGCTGGGCTACCTGCCGAGCGTCCATTTCGCGCCGTTCTACCTCGCCCAGCAGAACGGCTACTACAGCGGGGCGGGCCTCAACGTGGCCTTCCAGAACAAGATCGATCCGGATCTCGTCACGCTCGTCGGCCAGGGCGCCATCGACGTCGGCGTGGCCGACGGCACGAGCGTCATCCCGGCGGTGAGCCAGGGCATTCCGATCAAGTACATCGCGACGATCTACGGCTCGTTTCCGAACGTCGTCTTTGCCAGGACCGCGAGCGGAATCGCGACGCCGGCCGACCTCAGGGGCAAGAAGATCGGAACGCCCGGGAAGTACGGCAGCTCCTGGATCATGCTCCAGGCCCTGCTCGGTTCGGCGAATCTCACGCCCGAGGACGTGACGATCGTCGAGTACCCCGACTTTGGCCAGGGTGCCGCTGTCCAGCAGGGCGCGGTCGACGCCGCGACCGGCTTCACGAACAACGAGCCGGTCCAGCTGGACGCCGCCCACGTCCCGGTGACGATCCTGTCCGTCGACGACGTCGTCGCCCTCCCGGGGCCCGGCCTGATCGCCGGAAACGCGGCCCTCGCGTCGAAGCGCGACGCGATCAAGGCCTTCGTGACCGCGACGCTGCGGGCGATGAACGAGATCGCCGCCGATCCCCAGAAGGGCCTCGACGCCTCGGTGGCGGCGGTGCCCGATCTCGCGAAGGACAAGGCGCTCCAGACCCTCATCCTCCAGGCGACCGTGAAGACGTGGAGCAGCACGCGGTCGGTGGTGCCCTTCGGCACGATCGACACCGCCGGCTGGACGGCCTCGATCGACTACATGACGAAGCTCGGCGGGCTTGTCGCGAAGCCGGTGACGCTCGCCGACCTCGTCGACACCACGCTTCTGCCGGCGGGCAGCGCACCGCCCGGCTCCTCGGCCCCGAGCCCGTAGACTCGCCGCGATGGCCCTCCGGCGATTCCTCGGCGGCAAGAAGGACGAGCCCGAGTGGCGCTTCACGCCCGCGCCGGCGGCGCCCGCGTCCGCGGAGACCGAGACGGTTCGGCGGATCGTCGCCGAGCTCGATGCGATGCCGCTCGAGAAGGCCCGCCACCTCGCGGCCTTCGCCTACATCCTGGCCCGGGCCGCGGCCGCCGACCTCGACCTGAGCGACGTGGAGATGGGCGTGATCGAGCGCCTCGTCGTCGAGCATGGCGGTCTCGCCGAGGCCCAGGCCGTGCTCGTGGCCCGGATGGCCCGGCAGCAGGAGCTGCTGTTCGGCGAGACGGAGGACTTCGTCGTCACGCGCCAGTTCCGCGAGATATCGACGCCCGACGAGCGGCTCGACCTGCTCCGCTGCTGCTACCTCGTGGGCGCGGCCGACGACACGATCACGAACGAAGAGTCGGACACGCTGCAGGAGATCGCGAAGGAGCTCGACGTCGATGCCGACGCGGTGAAGGCGATCCGGCGCGAGTTCGAGCCCAAGCTCGCCGCGATGCAACGCCTCCTGCGGATGCAGGCCGGCTCCTGATCAGGCTGGGCTAGACCCCTAGATCCCGCCGCCGGCCTCGACGATCGCCCGGTCGAGCTCCTCGTCGGTCGGCTCGACGAGGATCTTCGTGGGCGCGTCCGGGTCGCCGATGACGATCGTCGGCGTCACGACCTCGCCGTCGTTGAACGCCCGGATCGCCGCCTCGGTCTCCGGATCGTGCTCCCAGCTCAAGTACTGGAACGGAATCCGCTCGCGGGTCAGGAAGAGCCGCGACTGCGTGGTGTCCTCGCAGGTGTCGCGCCCGAGGACGAGGATCTGGGGCATGAATCGGGTGGGTCGGCCGGGCATCGTCATGGGCTGATCCTAGTTCGGCCGACCGCCGCCCTGCTGGCCGCCCTCGCGTAGGAACTTCTCGATCTCGCTGATGAGGTCGTCGCCGGAGGGCAGGCGGGCCTCGTCGACCATCGTCTCGAGCCGCTCGACGTACTCCCGCGTGGTTTCCTCGCGCGCCGCCGCGGCGTCCAGGCGGACCTTGAGGAGACGCGACTCCTCGGGCAGGTTGCCGGTATCGAGCTCGACCCCGAGGTGCTTCTCCAGGACCCGCAGCAGCTCGAGCGAGGCCGCCGGGTACGGTCCCGAGATGTAGTGCGGGATCTGCGCGAAGTAGCCGACCGAGGGGATGCCGGCGGCCGTGATCGCGATGTCGAAGACGCTCAGCGCGGCGGACGGGACGGTCAGCGTGCCGACGGGACCGCGCTGCACGCCGCCGCGCAGGAGCCCCGGCTCCGAGGCCGTGCCAAGGATCGGCACCGGCCGTGTGTGGGGCACGGCGGCGGGGATCGCCCCGAGGCTGATCCACTCCGAGACGCCGAGCCGTCCGGCGAGGTCGACGACGTCGCGCTGGAGCTCGTGCCAGCGGTAGTCCGGCTCCGCACCGGTGAGGATCAGCACGTCCTTCTCGGAGATCCGGGTCGCCCGGACCGTGAGCTCCGGCCAGGTGAGCGTTTCCGGCCGGCCGTCGAGGATCTCGAGGATCGGCCGCCGAGCCCGGTAGTCGAAGATCGCGTCGGCGTCGAACCTCGCGACGATCCGGGCGCCCTCGGCCACGGTCGAGGCCGCCGCGGTCGCGGCGCTGCCCGCGTCGACCCAGCCGTCGAGCGCGACGATCATGCTCGGGTCGACGAGGTTGTCGGTCCCGTCCAGGCTGAAGAGCGCCATGCCCGAAGTCTAGGTCCGCGGCTGCCCGGAGCCGTATGAGGGGCGGGCGATGACATCGACGAGTCCGCGATAACGACGTAGCGCGTGATACGCCGAGAATCCAGGGCTTGCCTCCTGATCCCGACCCGTTCTCGCGCTCGGGCCGGCGCTCTGCGGGCGCACGTTCCGACTCGAGCCCTGCATACCACGCAGCCAGTCGTTATTGCGACGCCGGTCGTCCGCTCCGCGGCGATCAGGCCACCGGGTCGGGCCAGCGCGGGGACGTCTTCGGCGCGATCGGCTTGGCGTCCCAGTCGGCGCGAATGGGCGAGAAGACGTCGATGACGATCGCGCCATCGGGGCCGGCATGCACGACATGGGGCCGGTCGGACAGGATCCGCCAGGTGCCACCGGGCCCGAGCGTCCGGGTCTCGCCGTCGACCGTGAAGTGCATCTCGCCCCTGATGACCATGCCGAGCTGCTCGGCGACGTGGCGGTGCTCCGGCACCTCGGCGTTCGGGTCGAGCTCGACGATCGCGAGCGTGATCGACTCGCCCTGGACGCGCCGGGCGCGGACGGCGTCGCCCCAGATCTCGAGCAGCGGAAGCGAGTCGAGATCGACGAGGTTGCTCATGGCCTCCCTTTCGCGAGTTGATGCTCTGTCGAGCGGGCGGCCTGCCAGCCGCACATGCCGTGGACGCCGCCACCGGGCGGCGTCGCCGCCGAGCACAGGAAGATCGATGGATCCGGCGTCGAGTATGGATCGAAGACGCGCCACGAGGGCCGCGTGAAGAGCTGCCCGAGGTCGAGCCGGCCACCGGCGATGTCGCCGCCGACGTCGTTCGGGTTGTAGGCCTCGAGCTCCGCCGGCGAGGTCCGGGTCGTGGCGAGGATCCGATCCCGGAAGCCGGGCGCGAAGCGTTCGACCTGGGCGAGGATCGGCTCGGTCATGTCGGCCGTCGAGCCGTTCGGGACGTGGCAATAGGCCCACAGCGTGTGCCGGCCGGCCGGGGCGCGCGACGGATCGAACAGGCTCTGCTGGGCGAGGAGCACGAAGGGCCGCTCCGGTGGCGTGCCCGCGGCGACCTCGGCCTCGGAGCGGGCGATCTCCTCGAACGTCCCGCCGAGATGGACGGTCCCGCAACGGCCCAGCTCGGTCGCGGTCCAGGGGTTCGGGCCGTCGAGCGCGATGTCGAGCTTGAACACGCCGGGCCCATAGCGGTAGCGCTCGAGCGCCCGGCGATAGCCGCCGCCGAAGCGGTCGCCGGCGATTCCCAGGAGCTGGCGGGGGGTGACGTCGAAGACAGCGGCGCGATGGGCCGGCAGGTCCGCGAGCGAGGCGACCCGGCGCGACGTCTCGATCGTTCCGCCGAGCGACAGCAGCTCGGCGGCGAGCGCCTCGCTGACGCGGCCGGCCCCGCCGGCGGGAAACGGCCAGCCATCGCGATGGGCCGTCGCGAGCATCACGATGCCGGCCGCCGCGCTCAGGGGCTCGGTGAGCCGGATGATCGAGTGCGCGGCCGCTCCGGCGAGCAGGGCCCGCGCGGGCGCGCCGCGGAACCGCCGCGCCACCGAGCTCGCCGACTGCAATGCCTCGAGGCCGAAGAGCCCCAGCCGAATCGCGCGATCGGGCCGCCACGGAATGTGGAACGGCGCGAGGATGTCGGGCTGGATGCGATCCCAGTCGCGGACGAGGCCCTCGAACAGCCGCCGGTAGGCCGGCCCATCCGAGCCGAGCCGCGCCGCCGTGGCCGCCACGTCGCGCTCGACGATGACGGCGGTCCCGTCGTCGAGCGGGTGGCCGACCGGCGATGGCGGCTCGATCCATCGCAGGCCGTGGCGCTCGAGCGCGGCCTCCGCGAACACGGGCGAGATGCGGCCGAACGGGTAGATCGCGCTGCACACGTCGTGGACGAAGCCGGGCAGCGTGCGCTCCGCCGATCTGGCGCCGCCGCCGACGGCCTCGGCCGCCTCGAGCAGCGTCACCGAGTAGCCGCTTCGGGCGAGCGTGATAGCGGCGGCGAGACCGTTCGGACCGCCGCCGACCACGACTGCGTCGACGGCGCGGGAGCTGCCGCTCATGAGGCCATCACGCGCGAAG
>JBKPRF010000100.1:0-3002 GCA_046734475.1 Chloroflexota bacterium | reverse complement strand
GGGAGGGCCCGAGTCTAGCGCGACTGCAAGGCCGGTCGCCGTTGCCGTAGCGGGGCCGCCGACCATCGCGCGTGCAGACTCGCGCCCCATGAACCTCTTTGCCTGGATCGCGTTCGGCGCGATCGCCGGCTACACCGCCTGGCACCTGGCGCCACTCGACCGATCGATCGGGGCGAGCGGCCAGGTCCTCATCGGCTCCGTCGGGGCGATGGTCGGCGGCCTCGTCGGCGCCGTCATCGCGGCCGTGGACCCCTTCGGGCCCCAGATCGAGATGGTCGCGGTGTCGACGGCCGTCGCCGGTGCCGTCGCGGCCATCGTCTGGCGCGAGGAGCACCTCCGGCGGCAGCTGGCCAACGCTTCGGCCCGGCCGCGGCCGACGCGCCGGGGCGGCTCCGCGAGCTAGGTCCGGTCCTCGAGCTCGGTCCGGCTCCGCGCCCAGCGCATCTCGAGCCTCGCTTCGAGGCTACCTCCGGCCTCGAGCTCCACCAGGCCGCCGGCCGAACCCGCGCCAGCCTCGCCCATGGCGTTCGGCCATGCCGTCTGGGGCTCGACACAGAACCCGTTCGCCGGGGTGTGGACGACGACCGTCCGGAGCGGGGGATCGAACGCCAGGCTGAGCGTCAGGTCCGGCCAGGTGATCGTCGCCGGCGAGGCGACGTCGACGTAGGCATGGTCGAGGCGCCGCCGGCCGAGGCGCGGGCCAGCTCGCAGATCCGTCAGCCGGCCGACCGGGACGAGCTCGCCGGTCGGGATCATGTCGCGCGACGCGAGCGTGGCCGCCGCATCGACACGGACTCGCGGCACCGCCCCACGCCGGAGGAACCACGGATGCCAGCCGAGCGCCGCGGGCATCGCCCGGTCGGCCTCGACCACGGCTTGGAGCATGATGCGGTCAGCGGCGAGCGCGATGCGCTGGGTCACGCGACCGTCGAACGGCCAGCCGAGCGGCTGCAGCTCGACCGACAGCTCGACCGTCCCGCCGGTCGCCGCCTCGACGCGCCACGGGACGCCGTGGACGAGCCCGTGGATCGCGTGCCGGCCGTGCGTTCGCGGGAGCTGGTACGACCAGCCGCGCCACCGCAGGCGGCCACCCGCGAGGCGGCCGGGCCACGGCGCCATCAGGAAGCAGCCGGAGCGGATCGAGCCGGCCTCGGCCGGCGTCGCGGCGCGGAGGAGGAGCTCCGACCCGCCGACCCGCCACGAGGTGAGCCGGCCACCGTGGTCAGGGTCGACCGTGACCTCGGCATCGCCGGCGAGCAGCACGATCGGGCCGCCTGGCGGCCCCTGCGGCCCTGGCGCGGGAGGGGGATTTGTGCTCATCTCGCACAAATGTATGGGATACTCGCAATGTCCCAGCCGAGGAGCCCGAGGGAGGAGCCGGGGTGAGCGAGGCCTTCTTCAGCGACGTGCCGGACCGGATCCCGTACGGCGGCCCGTCGAGCACCGATCCGCTGGCCTTCGCCGTCTACCAGCCCGACCGGATCGTCCTCGGCAGGTCGATGGCCGACCACCTCCGGATCGGCGTCTGCCTGTGGCACTCGTTCGCCTGGCCCGGCAACGACGTGTTCGGCGTTGGCACGTTCGATCGGCCGTGGCTGGCGCCCGGTCTCGATCCCTTGAAGGCCGCCGAGATGAAGCTCGATGCGGCCTTCGAGTTCATCGACAAGCTCGGCGTTCGCTACTTCTGCGTCCACGATCGGGACGTCGCGCCCGAGGGCCGCGACTGGCGCGAGACCCGCCGCATCTTCGACGCGGTCTTCGACATGGTCGAGGAGCGCATGGGCCGGACCGGGGCCCAGCTCCTGTGGGGCACGGCGAACCTCTTCGGCCACCCGCGCTACATGGGCGGCGCGGCGACGAATCCGGATCCCGAGGTCTTCGCGGTCGCGGCGGCCCAGGTCAAGCTCATGCTCGAGACGACGAAGCGGCTCGGCGGCCAGAACTACGTCCTGTGGGGCGGCCGCGAGGGCTACGACACCCTCCTCAACACCGATCTCCGGCGCGAGGACCAGCAGTTCGGGCGGTTCCTGAACCTCGTCGCCGAGCACAAGCACAAGATCGGGTTCGAGGGGACGCTGCTCATCGAGCCGAAGCCCCACGAGCCGACGAAGCACCAGTACGACCACGACTCGGCGGCCGTCCACGGCTTCCTGACCCGGCACGGCCTGGTGGACGAGTACCGGCTCAACATCGAGGCCAACCACGCGACGCTGTCGGGCCATTCGTTCCATCACGAGGTCGCCTACGCCATCGCCCACGGGATCTTCGGCAGCATCGACGCCAACCGCGGCGACTACCAGAACGGCTGGGACACCGACCAGTTCCCGAACTCGGTCGACGAGCTGTCACTCGCGGTCTACGAGATCGTGAAGGCCGGCGGTTTCACGACCGGCGGCTTCAACTTCGACGCCAAGCTGCGGCGCCAGAGCATCAGCCGGAGCGACCTGTTCCACGCCCACGTCGAGGGCATCGACACGCTCGCCCGATCCCTGCTGGTGGCGGCCGACATGGTCGAGGCCGAGACGCTCTCGAAGCCGCTCGCCGAGCGCTACGCCGGCTGGGACGGCGAGCTCGGGCGCTCGATCCTCGACGGCAAGGCGTCGCTGGCCGAGCTCGAGGCGAAGGTCACCGACGGCTCGATCGACCCGAAGCCCGTGTCCGGCGGCCAGGAGCGTCTCGAAGGGCTCGTGAACCGCAGGATCTGGAACGCGGATCGAGGGGCGTGACCGGCGGCTCCACTCCCGCGCGATCCGGTGAGGCCTCGCGCTCCGGCGCCGCCTCGCGCCCCGGCCCCTACGTCCTCGGCATCGACGTCTCGACCACCGCGACGAAGGCCGTCCTCGTCGATCGCGAAGGACGCGTCGCCGGTATCGCGAGCTCCTCCTACGGCTTCGACCAGCCGCATCCCCTCTGGAGCGAGCAGGATCCGGCGCTCTGGGACGGAGCGGCGACGGCCGCCATCCGCTCGGTGCTGGAGCACGCCGGCGCGGCGGGTGCCGACG
>JBKPRF010000099.1:0-13412 GCA_046734475.1 Chloroflexota bacterium | reverse complement strand
ACCGAGTTCAAGTGCACGACGGACCCGACCCAGCGGGCCTTCCGGGCCGCCCTGCAGCGAGCCCTCCAGTACGCCCGCAGCCAGGGCGTCGTGTCGGTGGCCGCGCTCGGCAACGAGTCGAAGGACCTGGCCCACCCGGTCGACGACGCGGGCCAGCCGATCCAGAACGCCTGCAAGGTCATCCCGGCCGAGGCGGCCGGCGTGGTCGGCGTGTCAGCCCTCGGGCCCCAGAGCGAGCTCGCCGGCTACTCGAACTACGGCACCGGCGCGGTCGACGTCGCCGCCCCCGGCGGCAACGGCACGACCGGCGACTGCATGACGACGATCCTCTCGACGCTCCCCGGCAATGCCTATGGCTGCATCCAGGGGACGTCGATGGCCTCGCCGCATGTGGCCGGACTGGCGGCGCTCATCGAGAGCCAGTACGGCTCGCTCGGAGCAGACGGCGACTGGAAGCTCGATCCGACGCGTGTCGAGTCGATCCTCCAGGGTTCCGCGGTCGACATCGGGTCGGCCGGCTATGACGCCTACTTCGGCAACGGCCGGATCGATGCCTGGCGCGCCGTCACGGGAGCCGGCGGCTAGGCCCACCATATGAGCCGCCGTGCGACCGGCGGCCTCCTCCGGGCGGCGCGCCGCTTTCGGGCGGCGCGCCGCCGCAAGCCCAGCCATGGGGCAGCCGGTCAGCGACCGTCCGGCTGTCCCGCCTTACGCTGGCCGCATGGCGTCGCGATCCGTGCCGACCTTCGCGCCGTCGCTCCACGGTTTCCACTTCGCGAACACGTGGCCGCCCGTCCCGGCGTTCACGTTCGGGTTCGGGGTCGTCCGGCTCGGCATCGGCGATGCCGGGCGCGGGTTCTGCGGCGGCATGAGCCAGGCGGTCCGGGATCGCTTCGAGCGACGTGAGGCGCCGCCCGCGGACACCACCGCGCCGGCGGGCGGCACAACGCTGTTCCGGGAGATCGCGCGGCGCCAGGTCGACTCGTTCGATCACCTGGTCCTCGTGCCGCTGCGCTTCTGGTGGGGCTCGCTCGAGCCCGGCCGGTTCCGGGACCGCGAGACGGCCACGGCCGCCTGGCCGGCGATCCGGGCCGAGATCGATGCCGGACGGCTGGCGATGATCGGGCTCATCCGGAGCGCCGGGCTGAACCCCCTCCGGAGCGGTCTCGGCCACCAGGTCGCCGGGTTCCGGTACGACGAGACGGCGGCACGCGTGACGATCGGGATCTATGACCCCAACCATCCGGACGACGACGCGGTCGAGCTCGTCATGACCCGAGCGCCTGACGGCCAGCTCGGGCTGTCGCAGTCGACGGGCGAGCCCCTCATCGGCCTCCTCGCCCTGCCATACATCCAACCTCGGTAGCATCCCGGCGATGGACTACGGCCTGATCCTCCCGGCGATGGGCGATGGCGCGTCTCGCGAAGGCCTCGAGGCCGCGGCCGAGGCCGCCGAGCGGCACGGCTTCGGCGAGGTCTGGGGCACCGACCACCTGCTCGTGCCACACAGCGCCGCCGACGACTACGGGCGGATCTACGAGATCGTCTCGACCCTCGCCTGGCTGGCGGGCCGCTTCCGCACGGTCCGGATCGGGGCCAGCGTCGTGGTCGTGCCGATGCGGAACGCGGTCGTCCTCGCCAAGCAGCTTGCGACCATCGACGACCTCTCGGGGGGCCGGCTCATCGCCGGCTTCGGCGCCGGCTGGAACGCCGAGGAGTTCGCGAACATCGGCGCGGGCGACCGCTTCGAGGTCCGCGGCGCCTATCTCGAGGAGACGATTGCGATCTGCCAGCACCTGTGGTCGGGCAGCACGGCGCCGTTCAAGGGCCGGTTCCATGCCTTCGAGGATTTCGTGTTCGAGCCGCTCCCGGCCCAGGGCGGCGCCGTCCCGATCTGGATGGGCGGCCGCGACGAGCGGGCGCTCGCCCGGATCGGTCGCCTGGCCGATGCCTACCACGGCTCGGCCGCGAGCCCCGACGCGATCGCGAAGCGCGCGCCGGTCATCCGCGCTGCCGCGGACGGCGCCGGCCGGCCGATGCCGCGCCTCTCCTCCAGGGTCCGCGTCGACCTGGGCGGCTCGGAGCAGTCGTTCTACACGATGTGGGGCGACGCCGAGCGGGTCGCGAGTGAGATTCGCCGCTTCGCCGACGTCGGCGTGACCCACCTCGCCCTCGCATTCCCGTCCCTCGCGCCCGAACCGCTGAGCCGCGAGATCGACCGCTTCGTCGCCGAGGTCCTACCCCTCGTCTGATCCCTGATCGCGGGGGCTCGTCGACCGCCAAGTCGGGCTGAGCCGCGCGGGGTCGGCCCCGGCCGCCGTGGCGCGCTCGGCGGCGGCCTGCTCGAGGGCTCCCCAATCCGGCGGCGCCTCGAGCCGCGACGCCATCCCTGGCTCCAGGATCACACCAAGCACCGCGATCGTCGCCGTCTCGATCGCCGTTTCGACGGTTCCGCCACCTCGCGGAACGATCTCCTCGAAGACCGTCGGCGTCGTCAGTGCGAAAGCCTGGTCGGCGGCCCAGTCGGCCGCGCGTCCGGCGCGAAGTCGGCCCTCGTCCTCGAGGCGCCGGGCGATCGCCCAGAAGTGCGCCCGCCGCAGCCGGTCCACGAACCCCATCTCGGCCCCGACGACCGGATCGACCCGGCGGGTCCGGAGCAAGAACTCGACGTAGGGCCAGATGCGATCCCAGAACGTGATCGTCGCGCCGATCATGCGGCGCATCGCCTCCTCGCCATCCGGCGCCGCGAAGACCAGCCTGAATGCCGAGAACAGGCCGGCCGACTGTTGGAGATCGTTGACGACCGCCACCAGCAGCCCGCCCTTCGAGCCGAACTGGTCGTAGATCGTCTGCACGGCGACGCCGGCGTGCTCGGCGATCTGTCTCACCGGAAGCCGGGTCTCGGCTTCTGGAATGAGCTCACGCGCAGCAGCCAGGATGCGCTTCCGCGTGCCGGCCGCGGCCGTCGCTCGGGCTCGCTGGGTGTACGTCCGAGTGGCCATCCCCTCGGATCTTGACAGGTAGAACCCCGTTCTGCTAGAAGAACGATGTTCTAGCCAATCCGGCAACTGAGTGGAGGAGTGACCACGATGCGTTCGTTCGAGGTTCGGGCCGGTGCCATCGCCGGCTGGATCGGCCTGGTCGGCGTGACGATCCTGTTCATCGTCGGCCCGTCGCTCATCGCCGGCCAGCCGCCGACTGTCGCGTCGAACGTCGGCGACGTGATGGCCTACTTCGGTCATCCGGAGCTGGGACCGATCTACGGCGTGCTGGGGCCACTGGTCGTGATCACGGCGATCCTTCCATTCGGGATCGGTCTGCGGGCGGCCCTCCGACGCGAAGCCGCGAGCGAGTCCACGAACGCGTTTGCCGACTACGGCCTCGCGTTCCTCGTCGTCGCGGCACCGGTCTACGCGGTGTCCGGGGCGATGGTCGCGGGGCTCGTCGAGGCCGCCGGGCACGATCCGGCCACCCTGGCGATCCTGTTCCGCGAATACGACGTCCTGTACGACGCCGCGGCCGACGTTCTCGAGGGCGCGTGGATCGGTGCGTTCTCCGTCGCCATGCTCGGCGGCGGGTTTCCGCGATGGATCGGCTGGCTCGGCGTGGTCGTCGGCCTGAGTCGCTGGCTCAAGGCCTTCGCCCCGTTCGTACCGGCACTCGTGCCGATCGCCCTGCCCGGCGGTCTCCTCTTCCTGGCCTGGTTCCTGGGAACCGTCGTCGGGCTCACCCGGCTGGCTCGCCTGACCCGCGTGAGCGGCACCCAGTCGACGCCGCTCGCGGCCGCGAGCTAGCCCAGCGGCGGCAGCTCCTGCCGGTCCGTCTGGGCCGGCGCGAACAGGTCGCCGAGCGTCGCGACCCGATCGACGACCGTCCGGATCGTCCAGCGGTCGCTGCGCAGGTCGGGGTCGTCCAGCTCGGCCCACGTGATCGGCGTCGAGACGGGCGCCCCGTCGGCGGGACGCACGGCGTATGGCGCGACGAGGGTCTTGATGTAGGTGTTCTGGGTGTAGTCGAGGCGGGCCTTGCCACCGCGGCGGCTCTTCGACCACTCCCACGACACGAGGCCCGGCGCCGCCTGGCCGACGGCCCGCGAGAGCTGCTCGACCCAGTCGCTCGTCTGGCGGAACGTGTACTTCGGCTCGATCGGGATCCACACCTGGATGCCGCGCTTGCCCGTGGTCTTGGCGTAACCGCGGACCGAGAGGTGCTCGAGCGCCGTCCGGAAGAGCTTCGCCAGGATGACCGTCTCGTCCCACGTCGTCGCCTCGCCGGGATCGATGTCGATGAGGGCGAACGTCGGCGTCATCGGGTCCTCGAGGCGGCTCGTCCAGGCGTGGACCTCGAACGCCGCCTGGTTGCCGAGCCAGCACAGGCTCGCCACGCGGTCAGCGACGAGGTGCTCGTTGGCCTCGCGCTCCTCCACGCCGACCTCGCGCCAGCGGCGAAGCCAGGTCGGCGCGGTCTCGGGGATGTCCTTCTGCCAGAAGCCCGGCGCGGCGGGCCCGTTCGGGTAGCGGTGGAGGTTCAGCGGTCGCTCGGCGAGGTGGGGCAGCATCGCCGGGGCGATGAGTGCGAAGTAGCGGACGAGCTCGCGCTTCGTGATCGGGTTCGGCTGGGCGCCCTTCGCCGGCCGTGAGCCGTCGCGGTTCGGTTCACCGAGCCGGGCCGGAAACAGCGTCTTGTCGAGGTTCGTGAGCTTCAGCTCGAAGCCGCCCACGCTCCACAGGCCCTCGGCCGGCATCGCGGCGAGCGTCTCGAGCTCCGCCGGCGTCGCCGCCCAGCTGAGCTCCGGGTCAGCGGAACCGGCGCGGCCCGAGCCGGCCCGCTTCGCGGTCGGCCGCTTCGCCGCGGGCGCCTCCGGCGGATCGGGCCGATCGGGTGGATCGGGTGGATCGGGCACGTCGGCCTCCGCTGCCTCGACGGTCGCCTTGGCGGCGACCGCCACCTCGCGGACCACGTCGGTCGGGGGCTTGCCGCCTTCGTCGAGCCCTTTGTACGCGGCCTGCCGGACGATGCCGTCGCGCGTCCAGCCGCCCAGCTCGGCCCGGATCACCACCTTCGGCTTGACCCAGACGACGTTCCGCAGCTCGCCGCCCCAGCGGCCGCGGTAGTCCTTCGGCGGCGGCGGGTCGAAGGGCGATTCATCGGTCTCGAGCGGCCCGAGCAGCGTGCGCAGCTTCCTGCGGGTCATGGCGTTGAAGCCCGAGCCGACCTTGCCGCCGAACCGCAGCTTCTTCGACCGGCCCTCGCGCTCGTAGACGCCGACGACGAGCGCCCCAAGCTCCGAGGCGGCGCCCTCGCCGGGCGTCCAGCCGCCCACCACGAGCTCCTGCTCGGGCCGGATCTTGATCTTCAGCCAGGTCCTCGAGCGATGGCCCGGCTCATAGATCGAGCGGCGATGCTTCGCGATGATCCCCTCGAGGCCCTGGGCCTTTGCCGCCGCATGGAACTCGACGCCCTCCGCGACCACGTGATCCGCGAACCGGACCCGCTGGTCGCCGTGCCGGAGCACGCTCCGCAGGAGTGCCTTGCGGTCCTCGAGCGGCACCCGCAGCAGCGACCGGCCGTCGAGATGCAGCAGGTCGAAGGCCTGGTACTGGAGTCGTGCCGACGAGTTCGTCGTGAGCTCCTGCAGCAGGCTGAAGTCGGGCAGCCCGTCCTCGCCGAGCGCGACCACCTCGCCGTCGACGATCGCCTGCTCCGCATCGATCCAGGTGGCCGTCGTGAGCAGGCCCGGGAAGTACGTCTCGCCGTCGTTGCCGTTCCGGGTGAAGATTCGGGCCTTGCCATCCTTGACGACCGCCTCGATCCGGTAACCGTCCCACTTCACCTCGAACAGCCAGTCCTCGTCCCGAAAGGCCTTGTCGGTGAGCGTTGCGGCCATCGGCTTGACGAAGCCGGGCGAGCGCTCCGGCTTCGCGGCCGACAGGTCGATCTCGGCCGTCGCGGCCGGGGCGTGGCTGATCCAGATCGCGTCGCGATCGGCCTTCACCTCGTCGTTCGTCCGCCCGGTCTTCACGCTCTGGGGGTGGTCCTCGGCGTCCCAGCCCTCGACCGCGTCGTCGTCGCGCTTGTGGAGCAGCAGCCACTGATCGCCGTCATCGTCGCTACCACGACCGCTCGTCCGGACGATCGTGAACCGGCCCCGCAGCTTCTCGCCGTGGAGCGAGAACTTGACCTCGCCGTCCGCGACGGCCCTTACTGGATCGGGCGTCTCGGCCTCGGGGGTCCAGGTGCCCCAGTCCCAGACGATGACGTCGCCGCCGCCGTACTCGCCTTTCGGGATGACGCCCTCGAAGTCGAGATATTCGATCGGGTGGTCCTCGACGTGGACGGCCATCCGGCGCTGTTTCGGGTCGAGGGTCGGCCCTTTCGGCACGGCCCACGAGGCGAGGACGCCGTCCATCTCGAGCCGGAAGTCGTAGTGGAGCCGGGTGGCCCGGTGGCGCTGGACGACGAACCGGCCGCCCTTCCCGCCGAGGGCCGCCCGCGGCTCCCCGCCGGATGGCTCGGGCGTCTTGGCGAAGTCGCGCTTCCGCTTGTATTCCTGGAGCGGCATCCCTGCCAGTGTCGCCCGACGGTCGAAAGCGTGCGCAGGAAATGGGCGGTTTCGCATGCCACACTCGGGGCCGATGCGCGGCTGCCTGGCCTTTCTGCTCTTTGCCGCTCTCCTGATCGGGGCCCTCGCGTTGGCGGTTGTGCGGTTGGCGCTCCCGGGCCTCGTGGACTCGGCGGTTCGCGGCTCGCCGCTCGCCCACGGCCAACCGCTGACCGTCGTCACGAACGCCTCGATCGAGGGCGTGTTCCTCGGCGGCCGGATCGACGAGATCGAGATCAGCGGGCGTGACCTCGCCGAGTCGAACGCCTCGCTCGGGACGCTCGACGTGACCTTCCGTGACGTGTCGATCTTCGACCACACGTTTGCGTCGGCCGACGGCGGGATGACGTTCGCGACGCTGAGCATCGGCCCCGAGAACCGCGTGACGGCGGACGCCGTGGGACTCAGAGGCTCGGGGACGACCCTCACCGCGACGGCCGACTTCTCGAGCCCCGAGGCCGAGGGCGCCATCGGCGTCGTGCTCCAGGACGCCGGCGTGCCGGTCGACGGCGTCCACCTCGGCACGGGCCGGGTCGAGATCAAGGTGGCCGGCGCCACCCTGCCGGCGGATCTGCGCGTGGCCGACGGCGGGCTGACGCTCGAGGCCGGGAATCTCGGCAGCATTCCCCTGATCGAGCCGCCCCCGGGGAGCGAGTGGCGCATCGAGGGCGTCGAGGTCACGCCGGCCGGCATTCGGCTGGTCTTGCTGATCAGCCTCAGGTGATGGGGCTCAGCCGGGGGCGAGGACCTCGGCCTCGCGTGCCTGGCGGACGGCGTTCCGGATGCCGTCGCGCCACTCCCGACCGTGGCCCGGCAGGACGAGTGACGCGGGCAGGCCTTCGAGACGGTTCAGCGACTGCAACGCCTGCTCCCGATCGGCGTTGAACGGCGAGAGCTGCGGTCCGAGTCGCCCGCTGGTGACCGCGTACGTGTTCAGGGCGTCGCCCACGAACAGCGTGTCGTGCGCCGGAAAGTGCAGCGCGACGCTGCCGGCGGTGTGGCCCGGCGTGTGGATGACCGAGGGCGTGCCCGGGACGTCCAGGCTGACGCCGGCCTCGAACGTCGCGACCACCCGAAGCCGCGGTCCGCGGCCGAGGCCCTTCCGCAGAGACCACAGTGCGAAGCCGAGGGACGGCCGGAGGCGATATGGTCCCGGGCTCTTCGCCGGATTCTTGACCTCGCCGCGGGCAAGGGCGGCATCAGTCGCGTGCACCCGGACCGTCACGCCATTGGACCGGGCCCGTTCCGCAAACCCGATGTGGTCGCTGTGGCCGTGGGTCAACACGACCGATCGGATGTCGGCGAGGGTCCGCCCGAGGCTGTCGAGGGCGACCTCCAGGTCCGACCAGTAGGCGGGGGCGCCCGCGTCGACGATCGTGATCGACGTGCCGTCGACGACCAGGTAGCTGTTGACGATCGGGTCGCCGAGACGATGGATCCCCGGCGCGAGCTCGGTCAGCATCCGGGCGCTCCCGCGGCCCGGCGGGTCACGCGCTCTTGCGCTTGCGAGCGGGCCGCTCGGCCGCTTCCTCCGCGGTGGCCTTCGCCGTCTTCGACTTGGCCTTGCCGGCGGCCGCGCGCCGAGCCTTGGCCTCGGCGACCGATTCGGGCTTCTCGGCCTTGGAGTCGCGGGCCGTCGTCGCGGCCTTGACGCTCGCCTGCAGCGCGGCCATGAGGTCGACGAGCTTCGTGCTCTCAGGCGCTTCGGGCGCGGCGACGGTCTCGCGACCTTCGACCTTCGACTCGATGACCTGCATCAGCGCTTCGCGGTACTCGTCGTGGTACTGCTCGGGGTCGAACTCGCCGGTCATCGCCTCGATGAGCTGCTCGGCCATCCGCTTCTCGGCCGGCTTCAGCTCGGCCTCGTCCTTGGGGATGTCGAGCTCGCCGAGCTCCCGGATCTCATCCGGCCAGTAGAGCGTGGAGAGCAGCATGGTGTTCTCGAACGGGTTCATCGCCGCGAGCGCCTCGCGGTCGCGGATCACGAACTTGCAGATCGCCGTGAGGCCCTTGTCCTGCAGGACCTCGCGAAGGAGCTGGAACGCCTTCCGGCCGACCTTGTCCGGCTCGATGTAGTAGGCCTGCTTCACGAACCGGGTGTGAGTCTCGGCTTCGTCCGCCGGCACGAACTGCTCGATCTCGATCGAGCGAACGGTCTTCAGGGGCAGCTTCTCGAGGTCCTCGTCGGTGATGACGACGTACTTGTCGGGGGCGTACTCGAAGCCCTTGACCGTGTCGGTCCGCGGGATGATCTCTTCCTCGACCGGGCAGAAGATCTTCATCTGGATCCTGGACAGGTCCTCGGCGTGGAGCATGTTGAAGCTCACACCGGCCCGCGATTCCGTCGCCACGTACAGCTTCACGGGGATGGTCACGAGGCCGAACTGGATGGCCCCTTTCCACATGGATCGCGCCACGGGTAGACCTCACGCTCGATCGCCCGCGACCTTCGCTACACACGTGCTCGTCGCGAGCGGGACGCGACTCTACCACCAGGCCGCAACACGTCCCTGACACCAATTCCCACGTTCGCCTCTCACGAGCGGGTCATCCGGGCGGACCGGATAGGCTCCGACCATGGATGACGAAGAGGCGCTCCGCGACCGGTGGGCGGGCTGGCAGCGCTCGATTGAGGAGCGCGACGTCGAGGCCGCCGCCAGCTTTCTCGCCGACGACTATGCCCTCGAGCTCGTGCAGCCACGACGAGCTGTGGTGCGGCGTGATGAATGGCTGCGCACGCTCACCGACTACGTCGTCTCGTCGTACGCGACGCTCGACGACATCGTCGACATCGACGGCGATGTAGCCGTGGTCCTCCATCGCGCCGAGATGGAGGCGACCGTCCTCGGCGCCGATCGCAGCGGAATGTTCGTGCTGACGGACATCTGGCGGCGCCAGGACGGGGCGTGGCACGTGTGGCGACGCCACTCGACGCCGCTGTCGGCTGGGGTCATGCCCCGCTCGTAGCGATCGCCCGCTCAGCCTGATCGAGGCTTGCCACGATCAGCGCCCGGAGCTTGTCCAGGGAGCCGGAGACGTTCGTGGACGTGGTCCCGATCGATGTGAGCTGGACCTTGAGGGCCCTGATGACCTCGAGCGATTCGCGGATCGTGGTCAGCGCCTCGCTGATCGGCGCGAGATCGAGCTCGGCCGAGGCCTCGCGCACAGAGGCGAGCGCGAGGAGGCGCGCCAGGCGCACCGCAGCCTGCAGAACGGCCGGATCGGGGTCCGCCGGATCGAGGACCGCGTAGACGTCGCCCGCCCGGACGTCGAACGGCGCGATCCCCGACGGTGCGTGCTCGGGCGTGAACACGACCAGGCCGACCGCCGCGTCGCGGTTGGTCTTGGCCCCGCGCAGCTCGTCCCGCATCTCGCGGCCGGACATCCCGCGGTTCTTCGCCTCGATGACCACCCGCAGCTCGCAGCCGGGCGTCAGGGCCGGGTTGAGCGTGAGCACGAAATCGCCCTTCTTCGAGCGGCCAGAGTCGCCGGCCTCCGTGCCGCACCGCTCGAGGATGTCCTCCGCGCCGCGGGCGATGTCACCGAGGAGCTGCTCGAGGAGATCCTCGAAGTCGCCGCCCTTGGCCGCCGACCTGGCTCGCTCGCCGGCTCGGGCCGTCTGGGCGGCCTCGATCGCGACGAGGCGCTCCTGGATGGCCTTGAAGCCGTTCTCCATCTCGACGCTGAACTGGTGCAGCGGCGAGTTCAGGCGGGTCGGATCGAGGAGCTGGGCCAGGCGCGAGCCATCGCCGTCGAAGTAGGTTTCGAGCATCGAGCCGATGCGGCCGATGGCAGAGTCACGCCGCTTCGGGTCGAAGAGCTCGTCGACCATCGAGCGGAGCTTGCCGCGGTCGCCGAGGAAGGACTCGAGCGTCCGGGGCAGCCGCCCGTCGCCATCGGCGAAGTTCGAGCGCAGGACCTGTTCGAGGGCCTGCGCCGCTCGCTCGTTGGCGACACGGTTCTGGTCGGCGAACCGATCGAACTCGGCTCGGACCGCGTCGACGTTGAGCGTCACCCCGACGCTCTGGATCGCGGTCAGGCCGATGCGGATCGCCCGCTCGACGAGGATCGCGTGGTCATCCATCGGCTGGGCCGCCAGCCACGCGGCGAGCGCGGCGTCGGCGACGACGAGCCGTTCGACGATCACCCGCTCGGGCTCGACGAAGACGGTGGCCTCTCGGCCGTTCGGGAAGGAGACGATCCGGGCTTCCATGGCGGGCACTCTCGACGGCGACGCTGCCACGTTGTCTGTCACAACCTCGCGATTGCCGGACAATTCGTCGCGATGGGCCGCCTGATCTACGCAATGAACGTCTCGCTCGATGGCTACGCCGCCGATCGCGATGGCGACGTCAACTGGGCCGCCACCGACGAGGAGCTCCACGGCTGGTGGAATGACCGCGTTCGCGAGGCGAGCGCGTATCTGTACGGCCGGCGGATCTACGAGCTGATGGCCGGCCACTGGCCGACCGTCGACTCGGACCCGACCGCTGGGCCGGTCGAGCTCGAGTTCGGCCGGATCTGGACGGCGGCGCCGAAGGTCGTCTTCTCGTCGACGCTCGAGTCGGTCGCCTGGAATTCGCGCCTCGAGCGCGCCCCGATCGAGGATGTCGTGGATCGGGTCCGGGACGAGTTCGCGGGCGACCTCGACGTCGCCGGGCCGACCCTCGCGGCGCCGCTCATCCGGCGCAACCTCATCGACCGCTACGGGCTCGTCGTCCACCCGGTCGTGCTGGGCGGCGGGCTGCCGTTCTTCCCCGACCTCGAGCGCCCGGTCGGGCTGCGCCTCGTGGAGACCCGAACGTTCAAGCTGGGCGCGGTCTACCTCGGCTACGAAGCGACCCGCTGACCCGGCCGGTCAGCTGCCCCGGTACGTCGTCAGCGAGAACGGCGAGAGCAGCAGCGGCACGTGGTACGAGCGTGAGGTGTCCTCGACCCGGAGGTCGACCGACAGCTGGCCGAAGAACGGCCCGTTCGGCCGGAACTCGAGGCGATAGGTGCCGGGCGCCAGCGGCCGCTCGAGGAGATCGCGAACGCGGCCGTCGTCGTCCGTGAGGACCTGCGACAGGCGGATCGCTCGATCGTCCTCACCGAGCTTGTAGAGCGTGACGTGGACGCCGCTCGCCGGCCGGCCGGTCTCGGTGTCCAGGACATGCGTCGAGATCGTCGGTCGGGGCGCGCCGTTCGAGGCGCCACCCGGGGCGTCGGCCACGTATCCTCCGGCTCATGGGACGACTGAAGATCGCCGTCGGCGACCTGCACTTTAGCGCCCGCTGGGAGCCCGCGGCCCCGGCCACGATCGAGGCCATCCGGCGGATGCTGCCGATCGAGTCGAAGCTCATCCACTGCCGCTGGTCCGGCGAATCGACCTGGATCCCATACGGCGAGTTCCGCCCGGGCATCGAGTACGAGAACCACACCTCCCACCCGGCGCCGGGGATGCTCGCGATGTATCCGGGTGGCATCAGCGAGTGCGAGATCTTCTTCCCGTACGGCGCCTGCACGACGTCGTCGAAGGTCGGGCAGCTCGCGGCGAACCACTTCGCCACGATCGAGCCGGACGACGGCTGGCAGGACCGGCTTCGCGAGGTCGGACGGCGGGCCCTGTGGGAGGGCGCCCAGCGGATCTCGATCGAGGAGGTGGCGTGATGGACGTGGCGTTGGGCGGCGTGCTGCTCCCCGCGGCCGTCGTGGGGCTCGCGATCGTGGCGGTGCTGGTGTTCTTCGCCCGACGGCGGTGACCGACCGCCTGATCCGAGGCGGGACGGTCGTCACGGCGGCAGGCTCGCGTCGGGCGGATGTCCTCGTCCGCGGCGGGACGATCGCGGCTGTTGGCTCCGACCTCGCGGGCCCGGCGTCCGATGTAGAGGTCATTGACGCGAGCGACCTGCTCGTGCTGCCGGGGGCGGTCGACGTCCACACCCACACCAGGGTCGCCTCGGACGCCGAGCCCGATCGGTTCTTCCAGGACTCGGTCGCCGCGGCGTTCGGCGGCACGACGACGTTCCTCGCCTTCAACAACCCCGGCACGGGCTCGTCCCCGGCCGCCCATCGCTCGATCCTGGCCGGGATCGACGAGTTCAGGCGCGCCACCTCGAACGACTCGGCGGTCGACTTCGGGCTGAGCCCGGCCGTGCTCGGCCAGATGGACGACCCGATCGCCGAGCTGCCGGCGATGGTCGACGCCGGCGTGCCCACCGCCAAGGCGTTCATGGTCTTCGACTTCCGGCTCGACGAGCGGCGGCTGTTCGACGCGATGCGAACCCTCGGCGCGCGGGGCGGGATGCTCCAGGTCCACTGCGAGGACCCGGTGCTCATCGATGCCGCGGTGGCCGACGCGCTGGCCCGCGGCGACACGGGACCGGCGTTCCACGCGACCACCCGCTCCACCGAGGCCGAGGCCGTCGCGACGCACCGGGCGATGGCCTTCGCCCGGGCCGCCGGCGCGCCGGTCCACGTCGTCCACCTCTCCAGCGGGAGCGCGCTCCGGCACGTCCGGGACGCGAAGGCGAGCGGCGTCCGGGCGTACGCCGAGACCTGCCCCCACTACCTCGCCCTCACGGACGCGCGCTACGACTCGCCGGACGTCGCCGCGGTCGCGGAGTGCGTGATCTCGCCCCCGCTGCGGCCCTTGTCGGACCAGGACGCGCTGTGGGCCGGCCTCGCCTCGGGCGCCCTCGATCTCATCGCCACCGACCACGTGCCCGACCGGCGCGCGGTCGAGAAGGCCCAGGCCGCGAAGGGCGCCTCCTTCGACCAGGTGAGCAACGGCGCGCCGGGCATCGAGACGCTCCTCGCAATCGCGTATTCC
>JBKPRF010000098.1:0-2775 GCA_046734475.1 Chloroflexota bacterium | reverse complement strand
GTGCCGCGGGCCGAACGGGCGCGGCGCCGGCCGACGAGGCGGCGCCCCACATCGGCCGTTCCCCGGCCTGGGCCGCGGATTGGGCGGCGTGCTGCTCGAGACGGCCGCGCAGCCCGGCGGTCGCCGACGGTGGCAGAGGCGGGGCCGCCGACGCCGGTGCCGTCGCGGAACCGTCCTGCGCGGCGGGCGAGTCCGACGATGCGAGCGGCGCATCCTCGGCCGGCCATTCGATGCCGTCCCGGCCGTAGCCCTGCTCCTCGTACGACAGCCGGCTGACCGATTCGGGCGGCGCCCCGAGCCGGGGATGCGAGTTCAGGAGCTCGATCTTCTCCGCTTCGGGCAGGGCATGGGCCACGACCCGCGCCCGGGCCAGGAGGTTCCACCACGAGCCGAAGGGCCGGTCGCTCGCGAGCCGGCTCAGCAGCGCCGGCGCGCCCTCGAACAACGGCGCGAGGGCCTCGACGAAGGCCGCGGCCGGCATCGTGTCGAGCTCCTCGATCGGGATCGGCGTCGCGCTCATCCGGTGCTCACCAGCCACCGGCCTCGCGGACGAGGCGATGGAGCACCCGAGCCGAAACCGTCCGGCGGTAATCGGCCGTGGAGCGGACGTCGTCGATCGGCTCGATCTCGCCCGCCAGCGCCTCCGCGGCTCGGTCGGCGGTCTCGGGCGTCGGCAGCGAACCCTCGAGCGCGGCCTCTGCGGCCGTGGCCCGAATCGGTGTCGCGGCGACCGAGCCGAGGGCGACCCGCACGTCTGCGAGGCCGCGCGGGCCGTCGTGGCGCCAGGCGGTCGCCATGACGACCTTCGAGATGGCCTGCGCCCGTCGTGTCCCGACCTTCCGGAACCGGACCTCGCGACCCTGTGGCAGCGGGAAGGTCACGTGGAGGATCAGCTCGTCGGCGGCGAGGGCGGTCTCGCGGTAGCCCGTGAAGAAGTCGGCAGCGGCGATCTCCCGCTCCCCGCGCTGCCCGCCGACGAGGATGCGGGCGTCCGCAGCCAGGAGGATCGGCAGGGTGTCGCCGGCCGGCGACGCGTTGGCGATGTTGCCGCCGAGCGTGCCGCGGTTCTGGATCTGGATCGCCCCGATCGTTGCGGAGGCCTCGACGAGCGCCGGCAGGTGGGCCTGGACGAGGGCGCTCCGGCGGATCTCGCTGTACGTCGTCCGCGAGCCGAGGACCAGCGCCCCGGCCTCGATCGCGATGCCCTTGAGCGCGTCGACCCGCGAGAGGTCGAGCATCCGCTCGGGCGGCGGCCCGATCTCGCCGGTGATCCGGACCATGAGGTCGGTGCCCCCGGCGATCGGCGTCACCCCGCCTCGGGCGAGGATCTCGTAGGCCTCGAAGAGGTGGCGGGGCAGGTCGATCGGCGGCTCGACCGGCATCAGACGGCCTGCTGATCCGACATGGTCAGTCGCGCCCGCGATCCCTGTCGCGGTTCCGGCGCAGCAGCATCACGAGTGCCGCGAGCAGGGCGAAGCCGCCGATGATCTGGCGCGGCGTGAGGGCGATCGTCAGGTCGTTCGGGTCGACACCGGAACCGGCATGCGGGCGATCCTCCGGCTCGGCCTGCGAGGCCTGCCGTTCGAGCTCCTCGATCGTCGCCTTCGGCTCGTCCATCGATCGCTAGCCCGCGGGGCTCGCAACCATCGCGATCGCCTCGACGATCTTCGTGTACCCGGTGCAACGGCAGAGATTGCCGGCGATCGCCTCGCGGATCGAGCCCTCATCGTCGGTCCCGCCGCCGTCGAGGTAGGCCCGGGCGGCCATGAGCATGCCCGGCGTGCAGATGCCGCATTGCGCCCCGCCGGTCTCGAGGAAGGCCTCCTGCAGGGCATCGAGCGAGCCTCGCTCCCGGGCCGCGAGCGACAGCCCTTCGACCGTCCGGACGATCCGGCCCTCGACCTGGCACACCGGGACGAGGCACGAGTCGACGACCTGGCCGTCGAGGAGCACCGAGCAGGCGCCGCACTCCCCTTCCCCGCAGCCTTCCTTCGTGCCGGTCAGGCCGAGGTCCTCGCGAAGCACGTCGAGCAGGCGGCGCATGCCGGCGACCTCGACCTCCGCCGGTGAGCCGTTGACGAGGAACCGGAAGCCGCTCATGCCGCCTCGGCCTCCGAGCGGCCGGAGTCGCCGCCGGACGCCGGGCCCGCGGCGGAGCCGGCGAGCGCGGCGAGGATCTTCTCCGGGGTCGCCGGCAGGTCCGTGATCCAGACGCCGGTGGCGTCGGCGATTGCCGCGACCACGGCCGGCGCCCCCACGTCCATCGGCAGCTCGCCGACACCCTTCGCCCCGTGCGGCGCGCCGCTGAACGGGGCCTCCACCAGCACCGCCTTGATCCGTGGCGCGTCGAGCGCCGTCGGGATCAGGTAGGTCGCGAGGCGGTCGTTCAGGTAGCGGCCGTCGCGCAGCTTGATCTCTTCGATCGTCGCGTAGCCGACGGCCTGGAGGGTCCCGCCCTCGACCTGGCCCTCGCACAGGATCGGGTGGATGACCTTGCCGACGTCGTCGACGGCGAGGACGTCGCCGACCGTGACCTCGCAGGTGTCGAGGTCGACCTCGACCGCGGCGACCGCCGCGGCCCAGCCGAAGGCCGGGTAGGCGTCGCCGCGGTAGGTGTCGTCGTCGAAGTTGACGTCGGGGTAGGGCTTGAACTGCTCGTCGACGCGGATCGGGCCGTGGGCCAGGCCGTGCTCGCGGTAGACGTCCGCGAACGCCTTCCCGCGGGCGTGCTGCTCGACCCGGGCCTTCAGGCCCCGGGCGGCCTCGATGCACAGC
>JBKPRF010000097.1:0-3934 GCA_046734475.1 Chloroflexota bacterium | reverse complement strand
GTCCAGTCGAACTTCATCGAGCTGCGTCGGGTCACCAGCGAGCTGGCCGACGTCGAGGTCGCCCTCGCGGCGGCCGAGGACGCCTGGCTGGCGCTCGAGGACCGGGCACCGTGAGCGGGACCCTGCGACTCGGCCTGACCGGCCCGATCGGATGCGGCAAGTCGACCGTTGCCGGCTGGCTGGCCGAGCTCGGTGCCGTGGTCGTCGACGCGGATGACGTGGCCCGCGATGTCGTGGAGCCCGGCAGCCTCGAGCTCGACGCGATCGTGACCGCCTTCGGTGCCGAGGTCCGCACGGCCGATGGACGACTCGACCGGGCCGCGCTCGGCCGGATCGTCTTCCGCGACCCCGAGGCCCTCGCCCGCCTGGAGCGGATCGTTCACCCGGCGGTCCGGGAGCGCATCCTCGAGGCGATCGACGGTGCCCAGCGCGACGACGCCCCGGCAATCGTGATCGAGGCGATCAAGCTCGTCGAAGGTGGCCTCGCGCTGCTCTGCGACGAGGTCTGGCTCGTTCGCTGCGAGCCCGCGCTGCAACGCGACCGGCTGCAGGACAGGGGAGTCGAGGAAGCGGACGCCGACGCGCGGATCGCCGTTCAGGGGGATCTCGAATCTCGCCTCCGCGGCGCCGCCACGCGCGTGATCGACACCTCGGGCTCGCCGGACGCGACCCGGGCGCTCGTGCGCGAGGCCTGGGATACGGCACGGGCCGCGCACGATGGCGCGGCCCGCGATGCGTCCGGGGGTTCGACCCCCGCGGCTTAGGGCGAGGGAGCGGGGCTGCCGCTCGGCAGGACCGTCGGGCCCGGCGTGGGCGGCGGCGTCGGCGTCTGGAGCGGCGGCTGCGGCGGGACCGTGGCCTTCGGGCCGAAGAACACGACCGGGAACGGCAGGCCGTACTTCTGGAGAATGCGGTTGGTCGTCGCGCCGAGCTTCGAGACGTCGACGAAGCGGACATCCTGCGGTGGTCGGAGCAGCGCGCTGAACTGCATCGCGCCGGTCGCCTGCATGTGCTCGATCTCCTCGGCGACGGGCAGCGCGCAGCGGAAGATGTACTGGTCGCCGACGCGGGCCAGGATGAGGATGTTCTGGTACGTGACCTTCGTCGAGAGGTCGGCGATGTAGATCCCGTCGGGGTTGATCGAGGCCGGGACGGCCGGCATCGACGCGGTCATGAGGATGTCGATCGTCTCGCCGACCGTGAGCAGGCCGGCAACGGCTCGGTCGGCCGGGATCGTGAGCGCGACGGCTCGCCAGTTCTCCGAGTCGGGCGAGATCGTCTCATTGGGCCCGAGGATCGAGAAGCCCGATCCGCCGCTGCCGACGAGCATCGTGTTGTAGATCGGCATGCCGGCCGAGACCGGGATCGCGAGGACCGCGCCGATCAGGGTGTCCGGCTTCGTCACGACGCCGGCCTGCGAGGCCGGGTCGAGCGGGACCTGGACGGTCACGATGTCGGCCGCCTCGAGCGGCGTCCGCGCCGCGATGTCGCGCGCGGCGACGACGATCGTCACCTTCTCGAGGGGGCCCTGACCCGCCGACTGCTGGGCGTTGTTGATCAGGTAGAACGAGGTGCCACCGGCGACCAGGGCCAGGAGCACGCCGAGGATGATGATGATCCGGCCTCGGCGGGAGTTGTCCTTGTACTCCATCTCCATCGCGCGGAAGAACCTCCGGGAACGGCTTCGTGGACCGGGCCAGACTCCCGCACGACGGTCCGGTGGGGATATGGGCGGGTGGTACCACTCGCCGCCGCCATCGGTACGTAGATGGCCGGAACATCCGTTCGAAATGGCATCGGCGCTGGTAGACTTGGCGCGTGTCCGACTTCCGCTTCGTCGCCCCGTTCGAGCCCACCGGCGACCAGCCACAGGCGATCGAGAAGCTCACCGAGGGGATCCGGCGCGGCCTGAACCACCAGGTCCTGCTCGGGGCCACCGGCACCGGCAAGACGATGGCCGCGGCCAAGGTCATCGAGGCGATCAACCGGCCGACCCTCGTCCTGTCGCACAACAAGACCCTCGCCGCCCAGCTCTACGCCGAGTTCCGCGACTTCTTCCCGGACAACGCGGTCGAGTACTTCGTCAGCTACTTCGACTACTACCAGCCCGAGGCGTACCTGCCCCGCTCGGACACGTACATCGAGAAGGATTCGTCGCGGAACGACGAGATCGACCGGCTTCGCCACGCGGCCACCCACTCGCTCTTCGAACGCCGCGACGTCATCGTCGTCGCGTCGGTCTCGTGCATCTACGGCATCGGTGCGCCCGTCGATTACGGCGCCACGGTCCTCAAGCTCCGCCAGGGCAGCCAGTACCGCCGCGACGCGGTCCTGCGGCACCTCGTCGATCTCCAGTACCAGCGCAACGACACGGACCTCTCGCGCGCCCGCTTCCGCGTCCGTGGCGACACGCTCGAGTTCCGGCCGGCCTCCGAGGAGCGGATCGTCCGGGTCGAGTTCTTCGGCGACGAGGTCGAGCGGATCACGGAGCTGGATCCGCTGACCGGCGAGCTGCTCGCCGAGCGGCGCGACGTGAACGTCTACCCGGCGACCCACTTCGTGACGCCGGCCGACAAGCTCAAGGCCGCGATCGTCGACATCGAGGCCGAGATGGAGGAGCGGGTCGGCCAGCTCGAGGCCGAGGGCCGCGCGCTCGAGGGGGCGCGGCTCCGGCAGCGGACGACCTTCGACCTCGAGATGCTGCGGGAGCTCGGCTACTGCTCCGGCGTCGAGAACTACTCGCGTCACCTGGCTCGGCGCGATGCCGGCTCGCGACCGTGGACCCTCCTCGACTACTTCCCGCCGGACTGGCTGCTGATCGTCGACGAGTCGCACATGACGATCCCGCAGGTCGTCGGCATGTACAAGAACGACCGAACCCGCAAGGAGATCCTCGTCGACTTCGGCTTCCGGCTGCCCTCGGCCCTCGACAACCGGCCGCTGACGTTCGAGGAGTTCGAGAGCTCCGTCGGGCAGGCGATCTACATGTCCGCGACGCCCGGCCCGTACGAGCTCGAGCGAAGCGAGAAGATCGTCGAGCAGCTCGTCCGCCCGACCGGGATCGTCGACCCCCACATCTCGGTCCGGCCGACCGAGGGCCAGATCGACGATCTCCTCGAGGAGGTCCGGGGCCGGGTCGAGCGCGGCGAACGGGCCATCGTCACGACCCTCACCAAGCGGATGGCGGAAGACCTCACGGACTATCTCCGCGAGCTCGGCGTCAAGGTCCAGTACCTCCACTCGGAGGTGGACACGCTCGAGCGCGTGGCGATCCTGCGCGACCTGCGGCTCGGGGTCTTCGACGTGGTCGTCGGGATCAACCTCCTGCGCGAGGGCATCGACCTGCCGGAGGTCACGCTCGTGGCGATCCTCGACGCCGACAAGGAAGGGTTCCTCCGGTCAGCCTGGTCACTGATCCAGATGATCGGCCGCGCGGCCCGCAACGTCGGCGGCGAGGTCGTCATGTACGCCGACTCGATGACCGACTCGATGCGGGCCGCCATCGAGGAGACCGACCGCCGGCGGGCGATCCAGGAGGCGTACAACGCCGAGAAGGGGATCGAGCCGACGACGATCGTCAAGGGCATCCGCGACATCAACGACCAGCTGCGGTCCGTCGCCGAGTCCACGACGATGTACACGTCCGAGCGCGAGGAGCGGCTGGCCGAGCTCGACAAGGGCAAGGTCGAGGAGCTCGTGAAGCGGATGGAGGCGGAGATGAAGGCCGCCGCGAAGGAGCTCGAGTTCGAGCGGGCGGCGGCGCTCCGCGACGAGATCCAGCAGATCCGGCTGCGAGTCCTCGACGAGGACCAGTCGGCGATCGTCGCCCGCGCAGCCGAGCTGGCCGCGAGCCGGCCGAAGTCATCTGGCGCCGCGGCGCGGGAGTCCGCGCGGATCACGCCCGCGAGCGCCCTCGAGGTCGCCTCGATCGAGG
>JBKPRF010000096.1:0-6139 GCA_046734475.1 Chloroflexota bacterium | reverse complement strand
CGATCGCATCGAGCGTCCGGCCGCGCGCCAGGGCCACGCCGACGGCCACCGCGAGCGCGACCGCCAGCAGCGCGACGAACGCGATGACGATGCCGTCCACGACCCGAGCATCGCACACTCCCCGAGCCCCGCGGGTACCCTTCGGCGGTGCGACTCGGCCTGATTCCCCGCGAGGAGCGCTTCTTCGACCTCTTCGCGGAGGACGCGGCGAACGTCCTCGGGGCCGCCCGCCTGCTCGAGGCGATGCTCCGGACCTACGACTCTCCCGAGCAGCGTGCCGCCGAGATCCGGGCCGCGGAGCACCGCGGCGACGAGATCAGCCACGACATCGGCCACCGGCTGGAGCGGACGTTCGTCACGCCGTTCGATCGCGAGGACATGCTCGGGCTCATCAGCGCCCTCGACGACGTCCTCGACTTCATCGAAGAAGTCGCCGACACCTTCGTCCTCTATCGCGTCGAGGCCCCGACGGCCGTCGCCGTGCAGCAGGCCTCGATCGTGGTCAAGCAGTGCGAGCAGCTCCACGACGCGCTGCTCCACCTGCGCGGCTTCAAGGGCCTCGAGGCCCAGTGGATCGAGGTCCACCGGCTCGAGAACGAGGGCGACCTGCTCGCCCGCCAGGCGATCGCCGATCTCTTCTCGGCGGGCGGCGACCCGCTCGAAGTGATCAAGTGGAAGGAGATCTACGCGCTCCTCGAGTCGACGATCGACAAGTGCGAGGACGTCGCGAACATCATCGAGCGGATCACGATCAAGCACGCCTGACCGGGCCATCTGACACCCGGCTGCCACCCTCCGTCTGCACCCCGCAGCGTGGGCTGACCCTCCGATCGGGCCTTATTGAGCCTGAACGCAACGACCCACTCCGGAGGGTACGACCGTGTCATTGGAGCTCATCGCAGCGATCGTCGTCGTGGTCGCGATCGTCGCCGCCCTCGCCTGGTGGGCCGGCCAGCGCCGCCGGACATCCCGCCTCCGCGAGCAATTCGGCCCCGAATACGAACGAACCGTCGAGCAGGCCGACAGTCGTCGCCGCGCTGAGGCGGAGCTCGAGGCCCGGGCCGAACGCGTCGACGCCCTCGAGATCCGCCATCTCTCGGGCCACGATCGGGCCCGGTTCGGCGAGCGCTGGCGCATCGTCCAGGGGCTGTTCGTCGACGATCCCTCGACCGCCGTCGAGCAGGCCGACCACCTCATCGGCGAGGTCATGAACGCCCGGGGTTACCCGGTCGGTGACTTCGAGCAGCGGGCCGCGGACATCTCGGTCGATCACCCGAACGTCGTCGATCACTACCGCACGGCCCACCGCATCGCCGAAAAGCGCACGACGGGCCGGGTGGACACCGAACGGCTGCGCCAGGCATTCGTCCACTACCGGGCACTCTTCTCGGAGCTGCTGGAGACCGAGAGGCGCCCGGGAGCAGCCTCCGCAGCAACCCCCGCCGACGAGCCTGTCGTCGATGACGCGGCGGTCGAGGAGGCGCGCGTGACCGACTCGGTCGCGGAACCGCCACCGCCGAGGGCTCGCCGCCGGGAGGCCGCGGCCGCCGAGTCCGAGACGAGCGAGACGAGCGAGCCGGCCGAGCCGGCAAGGAGGCCGTGATGGTCGATCGCCAGACGCCGACGGTCGAGTCGGACGAGGAGCTGGACCGCGATGCCGAGGCGACTCGGGTCGCCGGTGAGGCGCCCGGCGTCTCACAGTCGGCCGACGCGTCGGCTGCACCCGATCGAGCACCCGAAGAGACGGCACGACCAGCGGAAGCGGGGGCGAGGCCCGCTCCCGCGACAGCCGCGGCAGCGACAGCCGCGGCAGCGACGGCTCCAAGCCAGCAGGCCGTCGGCGAGGCGGCCGAGACAGCCCTGTTCGACCGGGACGCGACGCAGGGCTACGAGGATCGCTGGGTCGTCATCCAGACCCAGTTCGTCGACGAGCCGCGGGCCGCCGTCGAGCAGGCCGAGGCGCTCGTCGGCGAGGTCGTGCAGGCGCTGACCGAGAGCTTCAAGCGTGAGCGGCAGGACCTGGAGGCACACTGGTCGGGAGATCAGGATGTCTCGACCGAGGAGCTCCGCCAGGCGATCCGGCGCTACCGCTCGTTCTTCAACCGGCTCCTATCGCTCTAGACCGACGCCCGGAGCGGTCGTACGCTCCGGGCTCCATGGAGTCGCAGGCGAGCCCGAACCCGCTCCAGGCACTGCTCGCGGAGGGCAGTCCGATCCTCGCCGACGGGGCGATGGGCACGAACCTCTTCGCCGAGGGCCTCCAGTTCGGCGATCCGCCCGAGGTCTGGAATCTCGCCCATCCCGACGTGGTCCGCCGGATCCATCGTGGGTACCTCGACGCGGGCTCGCGGATCCTCCTCACGAACACCTTCGGGGGCAATCGCCTGCGGCTGTCGCTCCACGGCCAGGAGAGCCGGGTCCCGGAGCTGAACAGGACTGCCGCGATCCTGCTGCGAAGCGAGGTCGACGCGGCGGCCACGGCCCACCCGGACCGCCCGAAGGCGCTCGTCGCCGGCGACATCGGGCCGACCGGCGAGATCATGGCCCCGGTCGGGACGCTCGAGGAGGCGGAGGCGGTCGATGTCTTCGCGGAGCAGGCCCGTGCGCTCATCGCCGGTGGCGTCGACCTCATCTGGATCGAGACGATGTCCGATCTGGCCGAGATGAAAGCCGCGATCGACGGCGTCCGCAGCGCGTCGGCGGACATCCCGATCATCGCCACGATGACGTTCGACACCCGTGGCCACACGATGATGGGCGTCTCGCCCGAGCGGGCGGCGAAGGCGCTCATGTCGTGGGGCGTCGACGCGATCGGGGGCAACTGCGGGAACGGACCCGACGAGCTGATCCCGGTCATGGAGCAGATGCGCGAGGCCGAGCCGACAGCGGTGCTCGTGGCGAAGTCCAACGCCGGGATGCCGGAGCTCGTCGACATGCGGGCCGTCTATCGCTCGGAGCCGGACGACTTCGCCGAGCAGGTCGCGCGGATGCGCCAGGCCGGGGCGACGATCGTCGGCGGCTGCTGTGGCACGACCGCCGCCCACCTCGCAGCGATCGCGCGCCGAGTCAAGATCCGGCGGGTGGCGTAGCCCCGATGCTCGAAGCGACCTAGGCGGTCACCGGCGCCGCGGCGCTCGCCGCCATCGCCCCGGTCGGCGGCAGCGCACCGGTCTGGAGCAAGTGCTCGGCGGCCTCGATCGAGACGGTCGAGCGCTCGCCCGTCGCCCGGCGCGTCACCTCGACGCCACCTGCGGCCATCGAGCGCGGGCTGACGGTGAGGATCCAGGGCATCCCGAGGAGCTCGGCGTCGGTGAACTTCACGCCCGGGGACTCGTCGCGATCGTCGTAGAGGATCTCGCGCCCGGCGGCGGCCGCGAAGTCGTGGAGCCGGTCAGCGAGAGCCGCGACCGCCGGATCGCGATTGGCGCCGAGGGCCACGAGGTGGGCCGCGTACGGCGCGACCTCGTCCGGCCAGACGATGCCCTTGTCGTCATGGTGGGCCTCGACGATGCAGGCCACGTTGCGCCCGACGCCGATGCCGTACGACCCCATGACGACCGGGTGGCGGGCACCGTCCTCGCCGAGGTAGAAGGCCCCGATCGAGGTCGCGAAGTCGGTCCCGAGCTTGAAGATGTTGCCGACCTCGATGCCCTTCCGGAGCGTCACCGGCGCGCCGCAGTTGAGGCAGGCGTCGCCCGCGCGGGCGTTGGTGATGTCGGTGACGAGATCGGGCGTGAAGTCGCGGGGGACGTTGACGTTCCGGACATGCCAGCCGACGCGGTTCGCGCCGGCCACGAGGTTCGGCGAACGGGTCACGAGCTCGTCGACGACGACGAGGGCGTCCCTGGCGCCGAGCGGTGAGCCGTAGCCGGCCTCCATGCCGCGGGCCTTGATCTCCTCGACCTGGGCCGGCCGGAGCCCCCCGACGGCCTCGATCGCGTTCGTCAGCTTCGTCTCGTTGACGTCGTAGTCGCCACGGACGATCGCCACGACGAACCGGCCGTCGCCGGCCACGAAGAACGCCGCCTTGGCCGTCTTCGACGTCGGGATGTCGAGGAACGTCGCCAGCGCGTCGATGGTCGTCGCGTCCGGTGTCTCGACGTCCTCCATCGGCAGCGCCGCCTCCTCGGCCGGCGACGGCTTCCGGACCTCGGCGATCTGCTGGTTGTCGGCGTAGCCGCACGAATCGCACAGCACCAGGGTGTCCTCGCCGAAGTCGTTGAGGACCATGAACTCGTGGGCGCTCTTGCCACCCATGATCCCGACGTCCGACCGGACCCGGAGCGTGTCGAGGCCGAGTCGCGCGAAGATCCGGCGGTATGCGCCGTCGTACGCCTCGTAGCTGACGTCGAGGCCGGGGAGGTCGCGGTCGCAGCTGTAGGCGTCCTTCATGACGAACTCGCGGACGCGGATGAGGCCGCCACGGGCGCGCGGCTCGTCACGGAACTTCGTCTGGAAGTGGTACAGCTGGACGGGCAGCTGGCGGTAGCTCTGGACGATGTCGCGGAGGAGGATCGCGATGACCTCCTCGTGGGTCATCGCCAGGACCATGTCGCGTTCGCCGCGGTCCTTGAACCGGGCCAGCTCGGGCCCGATCTTGAAGTAGCGGCCGCTCTCCTTCCAGACCTCCGCCGGATGGACGACCGGCATCTCCATCTCCTGGCAGCCGATCGCGTCCATCTCCTCGCGGATCACCTGCTCGACCCGCTTGCTCACCCGGAAGCCGAGCGGCAGGAGCGAATAGATGCCCGAGCCGAGCTGGCGGACGTAGCCCGCGCGCACGAGCAGCCGGTGCGAAGCCATCTCGGCGTCGGCCGGATCGTCACGGAGCGATGTGAAGAAGAGCTGGCTCAGGCGCATGGGACTGCGAAGGATACCGGAGGGCCGAGACTGCTAGCCTCGCCACGTGCCCGCCGGCTTCACCCTGCTCCTCCTGGCCGTGCTGGCGCTGGCCGTTTCCTTCGACTACGTCAACGGCTTCCACGACACGGCCAATGCGATCGCCACGTCGGTCTCGACCCGGGCCCTCCGGCCCTACCAGGCGATCCTCATGTCGGCCACCGCCAACTTCCTCGGCGCGCTCACCGGGACCGCCGTCGCGAAGACCATCGCCGCCGGGATCGCGATGACACCCTCGGGCGACGAGGGCCAGATCATCGTCGCCGCAGCCCTCGTCGGGGCCATCACCTGGAACCTCATCACGTGGCGGGTCGGAATCCCCTCGTCATCGAGTCACGCCCTGATCGGCGGGCTCATCGGTGCGGTCATCGGGGCGACCGGCACGAGCGCGCTGAACGTCGAGGGCATCGTCGGCAAGGTGCTCATCCCGCTCGTGTTGTCGCCGATCCTCGGGATCATCATCGGCTTCGTCCTGATGGTGGTGCTGCTCAACGTCTTCCGGCGCGCCCATCCGAAGCGGATCAACGACCGGTTCCGGCGACTGCAGGTCCTGTCGGCGGCCTACATGGCCTTCAGCCACGGCTCGAACGACGCCCAGAAGACGATGGGGATCATGACCCTCGCCCTCGTCGCCGCGGGCGTCCTCGCGGAGCCGGTCGTTCCGCTTTGGATCATCTTCATCGCCGCGTCGGCGATCTCGCTCGGCACTGCCGCCGGTGGCTGGCGGATCATCCGGACGATGGGCCAGAAGGTCGTGAAGCTCGACCCGGTCCATGGGTTCGCCGCGGAGACGACGGCGGCAACGATCATCCTCGGGGCGTCGCAATTCGGGATCCCCGTCTCGACGACCCACGTGATCTCGTCGGCGATCCTCGGCGTCGGCGCGAGCGATCGATTCTCGGCGGTCCGCTGGGGCGTCGCCGGCGACATCGTCGTCGCCTGGGTCCTGACGCTGCCGGCTTCGGGCGCGATGGCGTGGCTCGCCTGGGAGGTCCTGAGCCGGATCCTCTAGGCCGCCGCGGGCGCTCCCGGGCGGCGCAGGACATAGCCGACGCCTCGAACCGTCTGGACGATCGACGGCGTTTCCGGGTCGGGCTCGATCGCGGCTCGGAGCCAGTGGACGTGGACGTCGACGGTCCGGGTCTCCCCGGCGTAGTCGTAGCCCCAGACCTGCTCGAGGAGCTGGTCGCGGCTCACGACCTGACCTGGATGGCGGAGCAGGACCGCCAGGAGCTCGAAG
>JBKPRF010000095.1:0-5372 GCA_046734475.1 Chloroflexota bacterium | reverse complement strand
GTATGCCGGCAATCCACGCACCGACGCCAACCCAGACCAGCATCAGTCAGGGTGATGCCACGAGGAGGGATTCGACGAGGTCGGCGGCGCGACTCGTGCCGGGCGATGCCTTGAGCCGCGTCGAGATCGCCGCCATTCGGGCCTTGAGCCTCGAATTGGCGAGCAGGCGATCGACCGCGCTGGTCAGCTCGCCGTCCTCGAAGCCGTAGGTCCGGAGGCGCACGCCGTAGCCGAGCTCGTCGACCCGCTGGGCGTTGTCGGCCTGGTCCCAGAAGAGCGGCAGGACGACCATCGGCTTGCCATGGTGGAACGCCTCGGTGACGGTGTTGTTGCCGCCATGCGTGATCACGAGGTCGACCTGCGGCAGGATCGCCGGCTGCGGCAGGAAGCCCTCGCCGGTCATGTTGTCGTGCAACCGGAGCTGCTCCTCCAGCGGGCCCTTCGAGACGATGACCCGGTGGCGGGTCCGGCCCATGACGTCGACCAGGCGCTGCATGAGCCCGACATCGGCCGAGCCGAGCGAGCCCAGCGACAGGTAGATCAGCCCGGAGCTGACGGAGTCACCGCGCGACCGGAGGTGAGCCGGCAGCTCCCACGTCTCGGTGGTCGCCCGGACCGACGACTCGAGGCGGTGCCACGTGGGCGAGAGTGGTTGCTCCCGCCGGTAGTCCGCCTCGGCGGGATAGAGGTACAGGTTCAGCCACGGTGATTCGTGGATGAAGTCGGGCCCCATCTCGCCCCACGTCAGCCCGGGCGCGCCGCGCGAGCGGCAGAACTCGTCGAAGTCGGCCCACATCGATCGATGGGTCCGCTCGACCTCCTCGAGGAACGCCGGCCAGGCCGACCGATCGGCCACCGGATAGCCGGACGAGAACGGCGGGATCGCCGGGTCCTTGATCTCAGCGGGGTTGCACGACGCGATCCGGACCCACGGCCGACCGGACGCCGGCAGCGCCGGGAACGCGACGACGTTGTCCTCGACGATCACGTCGGGCTGGAGCTCGTCGAAGATCTCGAGCAGGCGGCCGTGGACGTGCTTCGCGCCGTCGATCAGCGCCTGGAACGTCGGCGCGATGAACTCGCCGAGCTGCTCGATCGTCGGCTTCCGGAACACGGGCGCCGTCTCGGCGATGAAGTCGATCCAGAACTGGCCCGGGACCTCGGGCTCGACCGGTGGCGGCGCGAGCCGCATCCGGCGCTCCTCGAAGCCCTGGGCCTCGAGCGTGCCTGCGAATGACTCCTCGACGATGAACACGATGCGATGCCCGCGCCGCTGCAGAACCTGGCCGATCCCGACGCAGTTGTTCGTCGGGCCGTAGGCACCCTCGGGAAAGAAGACGATCGTGGCCATCGGTGCGGGCCATTATCGGCCGCGGCTACCATCGCTCGGTGCCCGGACCCGACTGGCATCCCGAGCCCGAGCTCATCCGGATGGTCGACCCCGCGACGTCGCGGGAGGCCCTCGTGGCTGCCGGCGCCGCGGCCTGGGAAGCCGGTCTGTCGTACCTGTACGACCATGCCTTCGAGCGCGCGATGGGCGATCCGGCGGGCTACGACGAGCTCCGTCGCGGGTACTTCGGCCCGTCAGGTCAGCCTGGCG
Source organism: Chloroflexota bacterium (assembly GCA_046734475.1). Lineage (GTDB taxonomy): Bacteria > Chloroflexota > Limnocylindria > Limnocylindrales > CSP1-4 > UBA5189. Next base: position 3,772 of record JBKPRF010000095.1, on the reverse strand, counting down.
CCGCTCCCGAGCGGCCGGCGCGATTCGAGGCCGTGCTCGCCGAGTTCGGCGAGCGGATCGCGCCCCACACCGTCAGCGCCTACCACCCCCGCTCGTACGGCTACTTCACCCCGCCGCCGCTGCTCGCCTCGATCGCGGGCGAGCTCCTCGCCCAGTTCGCCCAGCAGGGCGTCGACCTGTGGCACGCCGGTCCGGTCGCGGCGTTCGTCGAGGAAGAGGTCGTCCGCTGGCTGTGCGACCTCGTCGGGTACGGGCCGGACAGCTTCGGGATCCTGACCTCGGGCGGGACGATGGCCAACTTCGTCGGGATGGACCTCGCCCGGGACGTCCACCTGGGGCGGTTGCTCGGGCGAGGCCGAGCGCCCCGCGGCGCCGACCTCGACGGCGTCCGCGTGTACGCCTCCGACCAGACCCACTTCTCGATCCGCCGGTCGCTCGAGGTCCTCGGCTTCCCGCCCGAGACGTTGGCGGTCGTTCCGGCCGACGACGACTTCCGGCTGCGCGGCGACGCGGTGGCGGCGGCCGTGGCGAGGGACCGTGCCGCCGGCCTCCGGCCGTTCGCGATCTCGGCCGTCGTCGGAACGACGAACACCGGCTCGATCGACGCCGTCGGCGAGCTCGCGGACGTGGCCGCGCGCGAGGACCTGTGGCTCCACGTCGACGCGGCCTACGGCGCCGCCGCGCGCCTGTCCCCGCGCGACGCGGGCCTGGTCACCGATCTGGAGCGGGCCGACTCGGTGACCGTCGATCCGCACAAGTGGTTCTTCCAGGCCTACGACATCGGCGCGATCGTCGTCCGGAACGGCGCCCAGCTCGCGCAGACGTTCGGCGGCAGGACGCCCGAGTACTACGCCGGTGGCGAGGGAGACGGCCACGGCGAGGCCGGGAACCTCAACTTCTGGAAGCTCGGCTTCGAGGGCAGCCGCCGCTGGCGCGCGCTGAAGCTCTGGCTGTCGTGGAAGCACCTCGGGACGCTCGGCCTCGGCAAGCTCGTCGAGGCGAACATCGATCTCGCCCGCCACCTGGCCGCGCGCGTCGCCGAGTCCGATGACTTCGAAGCGCTGCCGGCCGCGCCGCCGCTCTCCGTCGTGTGCTTCCGCCACCTGCCCGGTGGCGCGGCGGCTCGCCTGATGGACCCGGGCGCGCTCGATGACCACCAGGACCGTATCCAGCGAGCCCTCGAAGCCTCGGGCGAGGCATGGCTCACGACGACCCGCCTCCGCGGCGGCACCTGGCTTCGTGCCGGCATCGTCAACACCCAGGCCACCGAGTCAGACGTCGACGAGATGCTGGCCATCGTCCGGCAACTGGCCGAGCGTCCCTAGCCTGCGACGCTCCCCTGCCCGTCCCGATGACGCCGGGGATCTCATTCGCAGGGGATCTCATTCCCAGGGGAATGTGATTTCCCCCGAGCAGGCTCGGCCGTTCGCCGAATCCGGGTGGATGCGATGGGCGCCGAGCACGGTCGCGAGGAAGCCAATTCCCCCTGGAATGGTCGAGCCAGTGACCGGGGCTTCGCGTGCTCAGCGCCGGCCCGTCGTCCCCTTGCCGCCACTCAGGACCGCGACGCGGTCCATCGCCCGGAACACCTCGCCGACCATCGGCAGGAACCACGGCCGGCCCTCGTACGGCGCCGGCACGAGCGGGAAGCGCAGCTTCGAGAGGGCCGGCGGCTCGCCGCCGCCCATCCACTGCGCGGCCCGCGTCCCCATGTACGTCGAGAGGACGACGCCCGTCCCGGAGTAGCCCATCGAGTAGGTGATCCCACCCATCTGGCCGATGTGGGGCATGCGGTCCATCGTCATCCCGACCTTGCCGCCCCACGAGTACTCGATCCGGTAGCCGGCGAGCTGCGGGTGGATCTCGAGCATCCGCCGATACAGCAGCGACGCCGTCCGATCGAACGTCGCCGGCAGGAACGACACCCGCCCGCCGAACAGCATCCGGCGGTCCTGGCTGATGTGCCAGTAGGACAGGAAGTTCTTCGTGTCGAAGAACGCCCGGCAGGTCGGAGCCAGCTCGCGGGCGAGGTCCTCCGGCAGCGGCTCGGTCGCGATGATGTAGCTGCCGATCGGGATGATCCGGCGGCGCAGCGACGGCGCGACCCCGTCCGTGTAGCCGTTCGTCGCGACGAGCACGTTCGAGGCGAGGATCGCGCCGCGATCGGTCTCGACGACGAACCGGCCGTCGGCCTGGCGCCGGATCGACTGGGCCCGAATGCCCTCGTGCAGATCGGCGCCGGCGGCCTCGGCCAGCCCGACGAGGCCGGCGAACCACTTCGCCGGGTGGAGCAGCCCGCCCGCCTCGACGACGAGCCCGCCGTGGTAGGAGTCCGTGCCGATCTCGCTCCGGAGCTGGTCCTTCGGCACCGCATGCGCCGGCGTCCCGAAGTCGACGAGCGAGGCCGCCTCGGCATCGAAGTCCTCGGCGTGGGACTTCGCCCAGGCGAGCTCGAGGTAGCCGTTGTACCGCAGCTCGGCGTCGATCCCGTTGTCGCGAACGAGGCTCGCGACGAGGTCGGTCGCCTCGACCGACTCGGTGTAGATCGCGCGGGCAAGCGCCTCGCCATAGCGCTTCGCGAGCGTTCGCGGGCCCCACTTGAAGCCGGGATGGGCGATCCCGCCGTTCCGGGTCGACGCGCCCCAGCCGAGGGTGTTGGCCTCGAGGAGGACCGCCGTCGCGCCCTGGAGCGCGAGCTGGCGGGCCGCGGCGACGCCGGTGTAGCCGCCCCCGACGACCACGACGTCGACGCTCTCCGGCAGCGGCCTGGCACGCCGATCGGGCAGGGCCGGCATCGCCGAGTGCCAGTACGGCCGGCGCTCGTAGTCGCGGTTCAGCGCCGGAAGGACGGGCATGCCGGCAATCCTACGAGGCAAGATGAACCGGCGGCACCCAAGCGGCATCTATCCGGCAGCGCATGGAGGCCATCGTCATCGGAGCCTCGCTGGACACGACCCTCGTCGAGCGAGCCCGACGGGGTGACCTCGACGCGTTCGAAGCGATCGTTCGCGACCGGATGGGTGCCGTGTACCGACTGTCTCTCGCGATCACCGGCAACGAGGCGGATGCCGCCGACGCGACCCAGGACGCCTTCGTCGCGGCCTGGCGCCAGGTCCGCTCGCTCCGGGACGCGTCGCGGCTCGAGGCCTGGCTGAGCCGGATCGCGGTCAACTCGGCCCGGATGGTCGTCCGAGCCCGATCGCGCCGCTCGGTCCGGGAGATCCGCGGCGTCGACGCGGTCACGCTCTCGGCCGCCGCCGAGCCGGCGCCGACGGGCTTCTCGCCGGCCGAGCGCGACGGCCGGACGCTCGCCGCGGCGCTCGATCGCCTCGACCCCGACAAGCGCGCGATCCTCGCGCTGCATCACCTGGAGGGCCGGGGCATCGCAGAGATCGCCGCGATCCTCGGGATCCGGCAGGGCACCGCGAAGTCGCGGCTGTTCAACGCGCGAAAGGCGCTGCAGGCGGAGCTCGCCGTGAGCTCGGAGCCCGATCGATGACCGCCCGTCGCGACCCGTCGGAGGCGTGGGATGACGGGCGCATCGCCGCCGCGTTCCGGGCGCACTTCGACCGACCCGCCCCGACGGGCATCGCCGACCGCGTGACTTCCGACCTCGCCCGGACGGCGACATTCCCGGGCTGGCGCGACGCCCTGCCGTCGATCGCGGGCGCACTGCTGGCAACCACCGCGGCGGTGGCGATCCTCGTCGTCGGGTCGCGGCTCGTCCTGCCCGGACCGGGCGCGTCCTCGCCTTCCGAGGGCACGCCCGGCG